>CAYMPU010000119.1:0-10195 GCA_964392375.1 uncultured Ohtaekwangia sp.
TGGCCAATTTCCTGAAATGCTTAGAGTGCTTGATGGTGCCGTCAGTGTGCCGCTGCTCAAAGTCAAATCTGTGGTCGCTACTACTCCCGATGAGCCCGTAAACGTTCCTCCTGAAACTGTAAGCCCTCCGTTGAATGTCTGCGTTGCTGTAGAGGCCAAATAAGTTCCTCCGCTGATTGTCGCAAGGCCTGTGACCGTGTGTGCTAATCCATTCGCATCAAAATTGCCAGAAGAATTGGTAAATGTCCCTCCTGTCGATAAGGCACTCGTTAGTAGCTGGAGGGTGCCTGCACCGGTATGGACTATATTGTTAAATGAACTACCACCAGAATTTACTGTCTGTGTTCCCGGATCTGTAAATGTTATAGTCCCAGCACCTGCATTGAACGTCCCTCCACTGTTGATCCAATCACCTGCAACATTGTGATTGAAAGCCCCACTAGTGAACGTTGTCCCTGCACCAATCGTTACTGTTCCACCAATGGTCAATCCTGTAACGCCAGTTGTACTGGCTGTTCCTGAAAGTGTGAAATTCCCAGCGATAGAGGTAGTCCCCCCTTGCAGAGTTTTAGCCCCACTGCCCGAAAAAGTTAGGTTACCAAGGTAGTTTACAGATCTAACCGTCTGAGCCCCACCAGTGTAATTTATTGTGCTCCCTGGGAAAGTTGTTAGGGTGCCGCCAACGATGGCTGTCGTTAAAATCCCTACTCCGGCATTGAGAGTTCCGGCCCCAGTGAAGGTAATTGAAGCACTCCCGCCAGCATTGTCTGTAGTTATATCACCGGTAACGGTAACCGTTCCAGAGGAAATTGTTATCTGATGTCTCACCCCGCCGCCGCCGTTGGTGAACCCAATGCTTCCTGCATTCAATGTTCCAGTTCCAACAGCAATTAGATTAACTGAAGCCCCTGATCTTGGTATAGTAACAGCTCCTGAAACATCAAGTTGAAATCCTGCAAGTGTTAATGAGGTGGCCGTTACTGTTGTGAAACTTAAGCTTGCACAAGCCGCATTAGCCGTAAGGGTTACATTAAAGCCTCCTTCAATCGTAACAACATCACCCGCTACAGGGACGGAGGCACCAGGAGCCCCGCCGGAAGTTGCTGACCATGTAGCCGTTGAACTCCATGGCCCACTGGCTACCGAAAATCGATTGGCAGCAAACGACTGAACGAAGAAAACCAACCCAAGTACGAATAATGGGAACACCTTCCTCACAGAAGGAGCTGAAAACCACGATGATAAGCGGGTTCTCAAATCGAGTGAAGTTGAGTCTTGAAGAGAGAGAAAGCTGTGGCAAGCCTAGGGGCGCATGACAAACGATTTGTGCCGCGACCGGCTAGCGGAGGTGGGGGATCAGGCAGACATGAACAAGGAATTGCTTGAAGTAAAAATCTCTGCATAAGGTCTAAGCCAACTAACCGCTAAATATCCCTAAAAGACCAAAAGTAACCGAATTTTGGGACGTTTTCCGCTAGTTTTCCAACTTTCCTTCGCTATTTACTTTGATCAGGGTAAGCTTGAATTCACCGGCATCGGGACGCCCGGTTCGCATCGTTCCAATGATGACCAAACGACCATCGGCCAACTCCTTGATCGCCCCGCATTCATCCAAACCTTCACCACCAAAAACGATGGGCGTTGACCAGGCAGGAGAGCCATCGAGTGTCCTCCTCGTTACAACCCAGTTCTGATTGTTGTCAAACCCGTTCTCATCGCCCATGATGAGGAACCCGCTCTGCAAGGACGGAAATACAGAGGTATGACCGTTGAGACCAGAGCCAAGATTGATGGACAGTGACTTTTCAAAAAGTACTCCAAACTCAAGCAATGCCGAGGGCACGTTCACTTCAGAAACAAAAAAATCAGACGTCCCTGTCCCGCTTTGCGACACCCCGCCGAGGTAATACCCGATAGAGGATTTTCCTACGGACGTCAACTTCTCATTTCCAGACATGGTGCCGGGATAGGTCTGTGCACCCACCGGGTCACCATTGGAGCCAAGGAAATAGACCCAGAAATTGTAGTTGATGACGGTTTGACCCGGAGGAAGGTTGTTGGTATACCCAAACACGTGAAAGTTTCCTGGTGAATCTTCGATGATCTTTGTCGATACATCATCTGAATAGTATCCGTACGTCTGCTCCCAACTGCTGGGATAAGGGGTGAGATCAGCAAACACCCTCATCTTCAGCGCATCACGGGTGTCGGCTATACTGGGCACCGGAGCCTTGGGATACACATAGGTGGTCGATCCCGAAATGATAAATCCGTCGGTCGTTTCCGTAACCGATGATACATCCTCGTCGCCTGTTGTGGGTAAGCCAAAAGCATCGCGTACGGGAAGCGAATCACTGGCGATCATCACACCATCTAGACCAACGGTCATGATCAGCACATCGCGGTCCGTTGGTGTTTTGTACATATTACCTACCAATACCAATTGGTTACTGGAGGTTAATTCGATATCCCGGGCTTCTTCATCATTCGCACCACCAAATTCCTTCTCCCAAATAATTGCGCCTTTAGCATCCACGCGTGCGAGATACCATTGTGTTCCCTTGGGAGCCACAGTGGGTCGCGTGGTGCCAAACAAAACCATGCTTCCGTCGGGAAGTACTACAAGATCACGTCCTGTCTGATCACCGTCACGACCATAGAACTTGATGAAATGCGTTGCCGTGGGATCCTCCACCGTCGTCTGAGAATCACAGCCCCACAAGAGCATACCAGAAAGAATCACGACGGCAGCCACCCTCATTTCTTCTTCCCTCCTTCCTTGCGAATGGACCGTGCCACATCTTTGGTCCTGGCCTTCTTCACCTTTCTCGGGTCGTACAACGGCTTCACAAAACCGAAGGTCAGCGACAGGTTATCCATCTTGAACAAGTCACTTAGATAATGGTACCGTGTGATGTTCTCCGTCAGATAATAATTGGCGTCGCCGATTTGTTGTGGCTTGATAATATCGTCGGGATCTTTGTAATAAATCGTCGCTTCATTTGCGAGGTTACTCATCCCGACCATGTAGCGCAGGTCAGCATACACAAAGTTCTTTCCAATTTTATAGCGAACACCTCCACCAGCTACAAATGACCAGCTGAACTGGTTGCGTTGATTCGTAACGGTAACCGCAGGCCCCTCAGAGACCAACTGACCTCCTGTCGACTTAATGTCGGTATAGGTATACTGGTTGTTTGCAGAAATCAAATAGTTGGCCGCTGCACCGACATAGCCAAATGGGCGCACTACTTCGTTGATGGCGAACGTATACTTTACATACAGCGGCACGTCAATCCACCACTGGTTGGCCTGAACATTGGTTTCGTCACCAGTGGCCTGACTGGTCACAATGCGCTGGTAGCCCCGGTTGGCGAGGTCTCCTTCCACACACAGGCTCAGGTTGTCGTTGATATTCCAATCCACACCGGCACCCAACTGAAATCCAATGCGCAGCGGGTTTTGAGGGGAAAGCGGGTAAGGCTCTGTCGACAACGAGTAAATGGACTTGAAGAACGACGCGCTCAACCCCAAACGGAAATGTGGCGTGAAAATCGGCGTTGCGGTGTACTGTTTGCTCAGGTAGACAATGTCGATGGGGTGATCGTGCTCGTTGGGAACAAACTCAGGATCTTCTCTCAATAGCTTGAGATAGTTATCGCCAGCCGTGGTGGGGTCATCGAGGATGAGGTAAGCCTGACAAAGAAGCAGGTAGGCCTGCACCAACTGATCTCTGGAAAGTTTTCCACCCGTGAGACAGCCGTTGAGGATAGAAGGGATCACATAAAAGTGTCCTGCGTTAAATTCAGCATCAGCCTGAGCTAGCTTCTGATCACACTCCACGTCAGTAAGGGCGGGCGCTTGCTGACCACGAGCGGAAAGCACGCATAGCACAAGCAGGAATAGTGAAAAAGTCGCTCGCAGTCCCGCCATCAGAAATCGCTTATCAACAAACTCTGGCATGTAGACTCATATCCGATGCCATTGGCAACATAAATCCCCCACTCCTCCTCGGTCATGTTACGCTTCAGCTTGGGACAAATTCGTTCAGCAAGCATCTTGGGATCTGTGGGCCACACCCTGACCTCACCATTGTTACATGAAGCCAAGAGGTAGTCGGATCCTTCCGCGAAGGCTAGCCTCCAGATGTTGCCATTGTTGTTATCCATGACAATGGGAAGGTCTTCCTCATGATCAACCACCCACATGTGAAGTTTCTTGTCATAGCCTGCACTGGCAAGCAGCAGACCATCCGGGCTAAACTCAACGTCCGAGACACCGGCGTTGTGTCCGCGCATCTCTTTCACGGTCTCCATCGTGATGTAGTCCATCAACTTGACAGCACCGCGGACGGTTGAGTCGGTACCGGTATAACTCGCATCTTTAAATTCAGTGCCGTACGCCAGTATCGATCGAGACGGGTGGAAAGCCACCGACAACACTCGAATATGATTCAGTGATTCATCGCGTTTCAGTTCGAAGGCATTGGTTGTAAGATCCATGATGATGAGCTGACCACGCACAGAAACGGCCGCCAGCAATTTACCATCATGACTGATGTCGATGGATTTGATCGGGTGCGGCAGACGGGCCAGGACTTTGCTCTGGCCGCTGGCTGGGTTAGTGAAACGTACGCTCTGATCTGCGCCTACAGAAACAAATCCGGAATTGTCCGGTAAAAACTTGACGTCAACCACAAAACCGCGATGACCGGCAATCGTCTTCGGTTTCTCTCCGGGTGCCGCCAGGTCATAGACTTGCATGGCCGAAGAATCACTTCCGTTGACCAAATATTTTTCATCCGGACTCAGAGCGAGAACGCGGTTGGGGTAAGCGTTAAAGTCGATCATTTCGTCGGCTGTCAGCTTCAGGTAATCGCCCTTAAAAATCCGGCCGTCATTACCCGTTGTGTAGAAGGTCCTGTTCTTCTGCGATACCGCCAGTGCATACATCTTGTTCTTCAGATCACCCGGTACCTTGGCGCGGTTGTAATTGCGGTCGTTGGTCAGCTTCGCTACAGCATAGTAAAGCCCGCTAAAGACATAGGGGTCATACTTCTTGCCGCCGTATTGGGTGTGATACAAGTACCCCTGCATGGCCAGCAGTCCGGCCAAAGCAGGGTCATCCATGGTTACAGACTTAGCTTCCAACGACTGAGCAATGGACAGGTAGAGTAATGCGTTGGCTCGATCGCGTTCACGCGTAGCAATTTCCGTTTGTTGCTCTGCACGTTCACGTTCAACCCTTTCTTTTCCCTGAGCTTCCTGTGCCAGGCGTTCCTGCCGTATAGCTTCGCGCAAGCTACTTTCAGCCTGTGCACGGGCAATCAATGCTTCTTCCAACAACGAGTCGGCACGTTGAAGTGCTTTCTCTGTTTCTTTCTTGCTTGCAATAGCTGCTACACGATCTGCCTCCGCTCGGTTCCGGGCGCTGTTAGCATCCTTCTCAGCCAGCAATGCTTTCTTTTCATTGTTGCGGGCAATCTCCGCCTGACGTTCTGCTGCGATGGACTGCGTAAATCCATAGATCATGAAGAGGATAGCGATGACAGCAGCAATACCCAGCACAACCGAAAACGCACGTGCTCTGCGAAGTGCCCGGCGCTGGAGAAGTTCCTGGTTCTTGAGTTCAGCCTCATACGTGATGCGGCTGGTGTCCAAAAAGACGATGGCCCGTTCAAAGGCGATATCGTAACGCTGTGCCCATACGCGAGTCGGACGTTGCTTCTTCTGCCAGTTGAGCGCGAGCTGAAGATCCGGTGGACGCCAAAGACCTGCTTTACCGGTTTGGTACAGCGCCGCAGCATCAGAGATTCGCTTGTACATCTGCGCTGACTCAAACTCTTCATCCACCCAGCCTGACAGCCTCGTCCAGATACGCATCAAACTCTCGTGGGAAAGCTCGATGGTACTGGCGCCAGTCAACCGCACATGACTACCGGGCATCAGGAACGATCGGCCCGTTTTTCGGAAGCGCTCGATAACGGAGATGACATCATCCTCTGTCGCGCCAGCCAATTCAGCGATGACGCTGACTTTTGCCGGACGACGAAGCCCCTGGTTGTCCTGGTTCTTCTCCGTGATGCTCTTGAATAAAATTTCCGCTATTTCCTTCTCGTTGGGATTGAGTTCTTCGTACGCCTCATTGGCGTGGAGCGACAACGCCTGTCCGATTCTTCCGATGGCGTTGTAATGTCTGATATCCAGCGGTTCGCCAGCCTCACGGTTCTGCACCCAATAATCCCAGGTACGCATGAGGGCATGCTGCAAAATGGGCAACTGATCCTGATTGTCACCGATGTCGTTGAGGAGGCGCTTGACCAATCGCGGAGAAATCCTTCCACCGCCAACAGCCACTGGGCCTTCAATAGCCAATCGCTTTTGCTCGCGCGCCATCTGCGGCACCAGATAATTGCTTTCGTTAATAACCTCCGTCAAACCCGGAAACACTGAGCAATCACCAATAAAGTCAGAACGCAGACTGAAAGAAACGTAAATGGGAACTTCTCGCTGCTTGATGGCCGTCAGCACGAGGTTGATAAACTGCGACGCCTCGTTCATGGACTCTTCATCCGTTTCACGATAGCGGATAACTTCTTCGAACTGGTCGATTAGAAGAAAGAAGTTCTGGTTCCCCTCACCTTTCAGGTACTTGAAAACTTCAACAAGGCCGTTGGATCCGCTGCGAAGTACAGAACGTATAATCGCCTGCTGGATGGGTCGGTCTTCCGGCGACAGAGTCCCTCGCTCTTCGAGATACCGGATTACCGACTCTGTAAGATTGGCTATGGGTGATGTGCCGGGGCGCATGGCCACCACTTGCCAGTTGGGGCCGTTGTCGGTAAGGAAGCCGCCATACAAAACGGGTACCAGTCCGCACGTAACCAAACTGGATTTACCGCTGCCCGAGTAACCCATGATGGTCACACTGCGGTGCTTGCCTAGCTTATCCAGAATCTCATCAACCTGGCCTTCTCGACCAAAAAACAGGTGTGATTCCTCAATGGTAAATGGCCGAAGTCCAGGAAATGGATTCTCTACAGAAGGGGTAAAACCCTCCTGGATCACCTGGACCTCATCCACTAACTCTCCCGTTTGCTGGGGATAATTAACCATTTTTATAGACTAGGATCAGTAAATTACTAATTACGGGGCATATCGATAAATGGACTGCTCAAAAAATAGCGATTCGCTGTCAATAAGGGCACTAAGCTTAAAAAATCTTTGAAATTTAAATGATTTCAAACATATTCCAAAACGCGGTCGGCCAATTTCACATTCGCGGCCATTAGTTCATACAAATGGTCTTTGCTGAGCCGCAGAAGGGTTGCTCCTTCCCGGGCAACAAGGATGTTGGAGTTGAGGTAACCCGGTACACTGAGCATCTCTCCGATGAACTGCCCCTCGATAAAGGAACCTTTTGATTCCCCGCGCTGGTAATACTCAACTTCGCCCTTGAACACGACATAGAACTGCGTGTTGGTCTTCTCATCAATGACCATCGATTCGCCAGTGCCAAGGACAACCTCGGAAGACCAGTCTGCGAGGAACGACATGGCCAGACCTGAGGTACCTTTGAAAATTTCCAAATGGCTATAGAACAACACCTTGTCGAAGATGGAAAGTCGTGGATGAGGATGGCCAGGTACGATGATGGCATCCATCTGCCTCTTGACCTCATGTCCCAGTCGTTCAACGTTTTCCTCGTAGGTAGCCGGGTTGATCTGGTACAGGGCCCACGCTGCCATTTCTCGAATCAACGTATCAGGGTTGAACAGCTGTGCAATAAGGTCGAGGGTGAATTCCTCAATCTTCTCTGTTCCGACTTGCCTCAGCACGCAGGCTTTCGTCCAACGGTTGGTCTGCGTGAAGTCACGGTTGATAAGAAATTTGAGCACCAGTTTCTCATCCAGCGGAATGCGCGGATAGAACACCTCAAGACGCCGTATCCTCTCCTGATCGGAAAGGTCGTCAAGCGCAGGGATTACACGCTGTTTCAGCTGGTCTGACAAGAAAACGTCGAGCAACTCGACAGCGAAAGCCGTTCCTTCTACCGTGCCGCTTTCAATGTTCTCTTTGACCAGCTGGATTGACCGTGCATCGTAGAGCATAGCCAGAAGCATGTAGACGTGATCAATGTCATTATTGATTTCACTTCGCAATGCATCCTTCACATCCTTGGTGCCTTCATTCATGCCCAACTCTTCGATGGCGCAGAAATTCCAGTTGATATCACCGATATCATTTTCTATAGCATACCGAATCCTCGGCCCCTGTGCGTTGCCAGCCTTGAATCCCGCTTCACCAAGGGCAAGCAGCACCTTGGATACAACCACCTTGTCAGGGTAATCAATCTTGTTCCAGAGAATATCCCGTGCGTGCTGACCGCCGATGTAGCCAATGACCTGCACGATCTGGTTCAGCACCTGTGTACTTTGCCCTGTGCGATAGAATGCTGCGTCAAGAACATTGAGGGTTTTGCCCCCGATGACGACCAGAGCGTCCGCAGCCTGGTTACTGAATTGCGGGTTGCTCAGGTTATCAATCAGCGCACGAATCACTTCCGGTGAGCTCCGTTTAACGGACGTCTTGATGGCTGTATTGCGAACGTTTGGGTCGCTATCGTTCAGCAGCTCAATAAGATAGGAGGTATTTTCGTCGGCTACGGAATGGAGTAGCAACTCGGCAGCATACTGGCGGTCACCGGCATGGGTGGAGCGGGCAAGTTTGGTGAGGCGCGCTTTGGTAATGTCTCCCCCACTCTTGATGAGCATTTCCAACTCGGCGCGCGAAAGCAAATTCTTATCGGAGACCTGAGCCTTCGACATATCATACTTGATGATGTAACGATCTGAAACGGACAGACCTTTCATCTCATTCATTCTTCGTTGTGCAAAATCATGAACCTCCGGCCGCTCGTTGCGGATAAGCATGTTCACCCACCGGGCAGCATCCTGCGGATTGATTTTCTCCAACAATTTGTAGGAGAATACGGCCGTTCCTGCTGAGTCGCCCATCAATTGCGCTTCCAACTTCTTTGTGATGCGGTCGGTTCCCAACTCCATCTGTTCGGCAGAACTCTGGGCCGCCTCCAATTTTCCCTTGATCTTGGCCTTGTAGCCATTATAAAGTTTGTGGATGATGACGAAGTACAAACCCGTAAGTATGCACAAGAGTACAGGCATCCATACAATCTTGAAAAATGCGAGTGTTGCAAACAGAAAAATCAAAGCGCCAGCAACAAACCGGCCCGTCTCGTTAACGACGCCCTCCACCTTCGATTGGATACCAAACCGGCTACGGCTATCGAGGGGAATAAAGAGGAGTTTGAACATCGGGTTCTCCAATGAATCGCGGATCATGTTGTTGAACAACCGGATGAGGGCGACAAACAGGAAGAAGTAAATGAAGGTGTTCGGCGCCATCTCCTGCGTGTAGCCAAAGAAGATCCCGCTGAACGATGCACTCAGTGCGAACACACCCACAATGACCGGAAGCAACATCAACGCGATGCGAATACCGTAGTTGCTGACAATGCGATCATTGACGAACGTCTGCATGACAAAACTCAAACCGAAAATGGCCGCGTTGAAGAAGGCAAGAAACTTCGTCAAGTCGAGCTGGTCTGGATACTGTACTTTGATCAGCTCCTGGAAAGTGAACTGTCCCAGAATCAACATCACCATCGAAATGATCAGGAATATCGACAGCAACTTTGTGTACGGATCTTTGACCACATTGATGATGCTGGATTCCTTAAGTACAGCCTTCTCAAATTCACTCGGATCATTCTTGGCCAATGGAAACCGGAAAGAAATAACAATGAAGAAAATCGCAGAGACAATGATGCTTAAAGCACAAACAATCAGGTAATTATCTGTTTCCTTGAAGATGCCAGACGTGATGGGGATAAGCAGGTTGGCCAGGATCACAGCCGTAAGCTGACCGGTATCAATCCAACCGATGATGCGCTTGGATTGGCGGAAATTGAACAGGCGACCAAAAATACCCCAGTAGCTCAGGAGCAGCACAGCGGCGATGGGTCCCGTCATGCAAAACATCCCAAAAATGATAGGCTCCTGGTATTCTCTCGGACCGAAGTGATAACCCACGTAGAAGAAGCTGGTGATGGCTACCACCGAAATGATGGTTGATGCTGTGAGGTTGGAAAACTTGATGCGGTTCTGGAAGAACGC
>CAYMPU010000120.1:0-9624 GCA_964392375.1 uncultured Ohtaekwangia sp.
AGGGTACCGTGGCCGCACTGCTCCAGCGCGCTGGGTTCGAACACAAGGAAGAAGTCCTGAAACAAAAACTGGAGACGTTCGGCCTGCGCCTCGTACTCACCGCCCATCCTACGCAGTTCTACCCGGGCTTTGTCCTCGGCATCCTCACTGATCTCGAAAGAGCCATCCGCGGCAACGATATCGGTGAAATCAACCTCCTGCTGCAACAACTTGGCAAGACGGGATTTATCAACAAGGAAAAGCCTACTCCCCTCGACGATGCCGTAAGCCTGTCGTGGTTCCTCGAAAACATATTCTACGAGGCCGTGCCTCAGATCATCCAGCTACTCTGCGAGGGACTCGGCATCCCCGCCCACGAATGGAAGAACGACAAGCTGATCATGATCGGCTTCTGGCCCGGCGGTGACCGCGATGGCAACCCGCATGTCACGCACGAAACAACGCTTCAAGTTGCTACCCGGCTAAAGGAAACCGCGCTGAAGAATTACTATCGCGACATGCGGCTCCTCCGCAGAAGGCTGACATTCCAGGGCATCGACACCATGCTCATAGCGATCGAACGCAGGATCTACGACATGGCCTACACGCGTCGTGAAGGCTACGCCACGGCAAAAGAGGTCGTCAATGATTTGCTTGCCGTGCGGAAGAAGTTGCTGGAGGAACACGATGGGTTGTTCATCCAACTGCTGGATAACTTCATCCTCAAGGTCCGCCTGTTCGGATTTCATTTTGCCAGCCTCGACATCCGGCAGGACAGCCGCAAGCATGACGCTGCCTGGAAAGAAATCATCACCAGCCTGAATCGGGAAAAGAAGTTCATCACTTACGAAGAGTTCGAAAAGCTCGAAGAGGCAGACCGAATTAAACAGTTGCTCGACCTGAAGATCAAGCCCTCGGCAACCGACGCGTTTGCCGCAGAGGTCATCGAGACCATCACGGCCATCAGTGAGATACAGAAAGCGAACGGCGAATCGGGCTGCCACCGGTACGTCATCAGCAACTGCCAAAGTGCATTGCACATCATGGAGGTGTTTTGCCTGTCGCGTTTACTCATCGGCACCAACGATGGTTTATCCCTCGACATCGTCCCGCTCTTCGAAACGATTGACGACCTGGCCAACGCAGGAAGCATCATGCAAAGCCTTTATGCCATCCCGGAATACCGGACGCATCTCACAAAACGTGGCAACAAGCAGACCATCATGCTGGGCTTTTCCGACGGTACGAAGGACGGCGGCTATCTCCGCGCCAACTGGTCCATCTTCCGCGCCAAGGAAACGCTCACCGCCATCGCCGCCGAGGCTGGAGTTAGCGTTGTCTTCTTCGACGGTCGTGGCGGTCCGCCTGCACGCGGCGGAGGCAACACGCACGACTTTTATGCCTCGCTGGGAAGGACCATTGCATCGGAGGAAGTACAGATCACCATCCAGGGGCAGACCATCAGCTCCAACTTCGGCAAAGTCGCCTCGTGCCGCTACAACCTGGAGCAGCTGCTCTCCGCCGGTCTTGAAGGCGGTGTGTTCGCTCCCAAAGAGAACAACCTCACCGACGACGACAAACGACTTCTCGATGAACTTGCCGACGAAGGGTACAAGGCATACCTCGACCTGAAACTCCACCCCCGATTCATTCCCTACCTGGAAAGAATCACGCCCCTCGCCTACTTTGGTGACACCAATGTCGGGTCACGGCCGGTGAAACGCGGCGGCGGTTCAGGATTGCGTCTTGAAGATCTGCGGGCCATCCCGTTTGTCGGTTCCTGGGCGATGATGAAGCAAAACATTCCGGGATTCTACGGCGTCGGCTCGGCCATAGAGCTGATGAACAAAAAGGGCAAAGGCGAAGGCCTCAGGCAGCTCTACAACAAATCGCTTTTCTTCAGAACCCTGATCGGCAACAGCATGATGTCGCTGA
Source organism: uncultured Ohtaekwangia sp. (assembly GCA_964392375.1). Taxonomy (GTDB): domain Bacteria; phylum Bacteroidota; class Bacteroidia; order Cytophagales; family Cyclobacteriaceae; genus ELB16-189. Next base: position 1,915 of record CAYMPU010000120.1, read on the forward strand.
CCAAGAGCTACTACCCTGCCACTGCTTACCTTTCCGCTGATCCGGAGTTCGGAGAATTCTGGAACAAGATGTTTAAGGAATACGAGCTGTCAAAACGCATGGTCCTTGCCGTCTCATCAACCGATGTACTCATGCAGGCCCATCCTAACATCCGATCATCCGTGAAGCTGCGCGAGCGAATCGTCCTGCCCCTGATTGCCATCCAGCAGTATGCGCTGATGAATATCCGGAAACTCGAGGGGGAAGGAAAGCCACGTGAGGACGTCTATCGGAAGTTGGTGATCCGGTGTATGTTTGGGATCATTAATGCGGCGAGGAATTCGGCTTAGGATGGAGTCACTTCGGGGCAAATCATACCCCGGTATTCGCCATTAAAATTATTACTTAACTTCGTTTGTACGGACGAACTCTTATGACCGCGCTCACCTGACCGGTATTCATACACCACTCACAAAAAGCAGAAATAGTCCTAATACAAATGACAATGAGAAGACTCGGGTTGTTAAGCACTGTGACATTATTCATTGCACTGATCTCTCCTTCTATAGGACTGAGCCAACCCGAACGAGAGAGTTTGGTAATTGTTTGGCCGGAGGAATACCAGTGGAAAGTCGGCTCGAATCAAGAAACGGATGCTGTGCATTTCCTGGAGGTTGTTCCTGGAAAGGAAAGCATTGAGCATTGGACAATGCTTGGCACCATGATGTCATTTAAAAACACGAAAGTACCGATGACCGGGAAAATTATTGAACTTTATAGGCAGGCTTCACTGAAGGAATCCCCTGAGGCTAAGCTAACGGTTATTGAAAGGAATGATACGACACAAAATATTTGGACGATCTTCAAAGTTGAAACTCCAAGCTTTCCAAATGATCCGAAGCCAGAATCACAGTTGTACTACGCCATTCAAGGTAAGTCAACGCTTTATGTAAACTTCATTGCAATCAAAGAGAAAGTACTTTCAGAGGAATTTGTTACCCATTGGACAAAAGTGTTCAAAGCAAGTAAATTTGTTTACGAGGAGAGGAAATAGAGACAACCAAGAAGATGTCAGAAAGATGTCTGTTCCCAAGTCAAACCCCTTGCGCCTTCACTACATCCATACCCCGCCCGGTGAGCAGGACGCATAAGTCACCGACTGGTTTCCCGCAGATTCCCGCAGATTGAAGACGCAGATTTTCGCGGAATTCATTGTGTATTAATCTGCGGGAACTGCATTAGCGAGATCGCTACCCCCTAACAAAATACATCCTCATCATCCCCTTATTCTTCACATCCATCTCCCCCCGGTACTCACAATCAAATTCATCCTTGATCAAGGCATACGTACTCTCCGATACATTGATCTTGCCGGGCTCCGAACTGGTCTCCATCCGCGAAGCAATGTTGACGGTGTCGCCCCAGATGTCGTAGGCGAACTTCTTGGTGCCTACTACACCCGCAACCACAGGACCTGAGTTGATCCCCACACGAATATCAAATGCTTCGGCGGCATCACCGGACATTTTGGACTCCTTCACAAAGGCGATCATTTCAACAGCCGCGCGTGTCATCCGCACCGCATGATCGCCAGAAGGGAACGGCAACCCGCCAGCACACATGTAGGCATCGCCCAGTGTTTTGATTTTCTCCAGACCATGCTTCTCCATGATGGTATCAAACCGGGAGAAATAGAAATCCACCCGCTCAACGAGCTTCTCCGGCGTCCACTTCTCGGCATACTGCGTGAAGCCTTTGAAGTCGGCGAACAACACCGTGACGGAATCAAACCGCTTCGCCTGCACCTTGCCCCTGTGTTTGAGTTCCTGTGCCGTCTCCTTCGGAAGGATGTTGAGCAGCAAGGAGTCTGAACGCTCCTTCTCCCGTTCAATAATCACGTTGGTCTCGCGTGTAAACTTGTAACGACGATACAGGCCGTACGCCAGCAGGCAGATCAGCACCAGGGCGATGCCGGTTCCGATGACAATAATCTGCTGGTTCTTCTTCTGCTGATTGAGCAGGTCCACCTCGATCTGCTTGCGTGAAACCTCAAAGTCCGTGCGCAAGTCAGCAATCTGCTGGACGGACGTGATGTCGCTGACACTATCCTTATAGGCAATATGCTCCTTATAGTATTGAAAGGACGGCCCAATTTGCCCCACCCTCTCATAGATCTCTGAAATCTTCAGGTTGGCATCGCTGATCTGCTCTTTGAGCCCGTACTGCTTCGCGAGCTCCAGACTCCGGAACGCGTAACGCAGCGCATTTCCGGTATTGCCTTTGTCTACGTAGATATCGGCGATGTAGGTCAGGTAGACTGCAATGGGATAGTACTCATCCAACGCCTCCAGCAGGGTGATCGCCTTGTTCATGTTCTGCTCAGCCTTCCTGTCGTCACCCATCTGGGCATAGATCATCCCGAGGTTCCCGAGACTGTAGGCTTCACCCAACGGTGACTTCAACTTCTCAAAAATGTATCCAGCCTCTTCCGTATAGATCAAGGCTGAGTCCAGCTTTCCAACCGTGATGTATTCATCGCCGGCGTTCAACAGCACTGAGGCTATATTTACAGAGTCTCGCTCCTCACGTAAAATCCGCAATGCGTTCTGATGGTACCTTACCGCGTTGGGGTGATTACCCATGATCGCATACACGTCGGCAATACCGATGTAGGCGGCACCGAGGCGGCGTGGCAGATTCTTTTCTTCAGCCATCTGTGCTTCCTGAAAGAAACTCTCCAGCGCTTCACTGAGCTCACTCTTCAGCCGGTAGGCGTTGCCCTGCTCATGCAATCCCTGAAGCAGGTATTCTGTAGAATCCCCCGCCACCCGCACGAGCTCTTCACTGAAATGAAGTTTTCTGTCTGTCTCCGGATGATTGATCGCCAGCTCCTTGAGAATTTTTAGCCGATCCCGCGGATCGTAGGTGCCAGCATTATACACCGACTCCAGACTGTCGGTGCGTGCCTTCTGCTGACCAAAGACAGCACATCCCACCAAAAGAAAAAAGCCCAACATCCATCGGGCTTTCATCCCTTGCAGTTGTAACACGTATACGTTGAACCGTTTCAGCACAAAAAAATTCTGCGAACCCGGTTAGTGTGTCTGAATCTTGGGATCAATTTGAAATGTTCCACCACGCTTCGTGCCATTATTCGTCACCGTGAATTTGACCGTGTACTTATACTTGTTGCTCTCGGGGGCTTCCGCGATAACCCTTCCACTAACACGTTCAGGACTCCCGCCATCGCCTTTGAGAACGTTGCGATCAAAAACATTCTTGCCACCCTGATAGTTGATGGACGTGATGTTGACGATGTCAGTATCCGGCGCGCTGGAAGAAACACCCTGCCAGACAACCACGTCGCCGACATGGACATAAATGGTAAAATCCTCATTGGATGTCCCGTTTTCCTGTCCAAAATTACAGGAGGCGCTTGCATTCCGCGATGTTATCTGACCAGTGTCTACATGAAGGGTAACGACAACGGGCTCAGCTTGTTCGGCGGGGGATGAACTGGTGAACGAGCACAGGAGCAATGACCCCATAGCCAGGAAAAGCCCCGGCCTCAGGTTGAACAATTTTCTGGTATGCATGGATGGGTGTTTAGGTTAAAGGTTCCAACGATCTAGACATCACCAATATAGCCATAATCCCCCAATCTGGCTAAATACTGAAGAACCCTGAACCTGAACCTTGAACCAGGAACTTTAGATTTTCAACCTCAGACTTTCGACCTTTGCCTTCCAATGTCAATACGTTCATCTCTCCTCTTGGTGGCCTTGCTTTGTGGCTTCCCCGCCTTCCCTCAGGACTCCCTTCGCATCCTGTCGTGGAACGTGCAGATGCTGCCCAGGTTTGTCAACACCAATGGAAAAGGGAAACGCGCCAAAGCCATCATCGAGCAGCTAAAGACGCACCATTACGATGTGGTTGTGTTTCAGGAACTCTTCAAGAAGCGCAGCCGGCGCATCATCAGGAAAGGGCTCGCCAAAGAATTCCCGTATCATACGCAGGTGCTTAACAAGAAGACGTTATCGTTCAAGACAAACGGCGGTGTCATGCTGTTCAGCCGGTACCCCATCAACGAAGTGCATGAGATCCGCTATAAAGATCGCACAGGTTTCGACAAACTCTCCCGCAAGGGCGCGCTGCTCGCCGAGATGGTTGTCCACGGCAAGACCATCCAGGTTGCCGGCACACACCTGCAGGCATTCGGGCCCACCGAGATCATGTACAGTCAATACCAGCAACTGCACGACGAACTTCTAAAGCCCCACACCAAGCCCGGCATTCCACAATTCATCTGCGGCGACTTCAACACGATCAAAACCATCCCCACACAACTTCCGAGTGGCGTGACACAGGATATGGCCAACCGCCTTGCCCGCTACCCCGTCATGCTGCAAACCCTCGGCGTTCAAGACTATGAACTCGAGGGCCCGCAACAGTACACCATGGACCGCCCCTACAATGATCTATGCAAAGGAGGAAAAGACCGCCGCCTCCTCCTCGACTACGTATGGGTACGCACCCCCAGCGACATCTCCTACAGTGTAACCCGCCGCGTAAAAATCATGCGCCAGCAATGGCACAAGGACCACCAGGATCTGTCGGATCACTTTGCCGTGGAGGCTGTGGTGAGTGGTATTCAGGGAGTAATCTCGACGGGGAAGGAGTAAGGAGTCAGGAGTCAGGAGTCAGTAGTCAATAGTCAGTAGTAAGAGGTCAAGTTGAAGTCTCGTGGTCACTTTTGGGTAAACAGTAAGCAGGGAAACACCCGAACACGCAAACACTCAAACACACTAACACCCAAACACTCAAACACGCTATATTTGCCAGATTATAGCTGCCCGCCGTGCTCAAAATCGATTCCCATACGCACATTCTACCGAAAAAGATGCCCAACTGGAGCGAGAAGTTCGGGTATGGCGATTTTATCTACCTCCAGCACCATAAGCGCGGGTTTGCCAAGATGATGCGGGGGAACCAGTTCTTCCGGGAGATCGAGGAGAACTGCTGGCACGCGGAACTGCGGATGGATGAATACAACGTCCACAAGACCCAGGTGCAGGTCGTCTGCACGATACCCGTCATGTTCTCCTACTGGGCCAAGCCCATGGACACCCTTTCGCTGTCCAAGTACCTCAATGATCATCTTGCCCGGCTCGTCGAGAAGTACCCCAAGAATTACGTAGGGCTCGGCACGCTCCCCATGCAGGACACCGAGTTGGCGATCCAGGAACTGACACGCTGCAAGAAGATCGGACTGCACGGCATTCAGATCGGCTCCAACATCAACGAAGAAAACCTGAACGAGGAAAGGTTCTTTCCCATTTTCGAGGCCTGCGAGAAACTTGGCATGGCCGTACTCGTACACCCGTGGAATATGATGGGCGAAAAGAACATGTCGCGCTACTGGCTGCCCTGGCTTGTCGGTATGCCGGCAGAGACGGCGCGCGCGGCCTGCTCGATGATCTTTGGTGGCGTGTTCGAACGTCTGCCAAAATTACGCGTGAACTTCGCCCATGCCGGCGGCTCCTTCCTGTTTACCCTGGGCCGTATCCGCCACGGCTTCGAGTGCCGGCCCGATCTGGTCGCCATCGACAACCCGGTTGACCCGATGAAGTACCTCGGCAAATTCTGGGTCGACAGCATCACGCACGATATCACCATGCTGGAATACGTAGTTAAGATGATGGGATCGAAACGCGTGACCCTGGGGTCGGATTACCCCTTCCCTCTCGGTGACCTCACCATCGGAAAGTTCATTGAAGAATCAGACCTGCCGAAGAAAACCAAGGAGGATATCTTTGCCAACGCAACCCTGGAATGGCTGCAAATACCTAAGAAACGGTTTCAATGAAAGCAATACTGACGATACTGACCCTATTCTTTTCACTATCGAGCCTCCTCGCACAAGAGACGGAAAAAGAAAAAATTCAGGAGCTTGAAAAACAACGTGAGTTCCAAAAGAGCAGGCAAGTGGATGCGCGGATGGATTCAGCGATCCAACTTCTCAACGCAGGTTCCTACGAACTCGCCGACACAAAATTCCGCGCGGTGCTTTCGAGCGTGAAAAGTGTTCCCTCCGACCTAGCCTACTACTTTGGAAAGAACTCCTACCACCTGGAGAAGTACAAGCAGAGCGTCGACTGGCTGACAAAATACATACAGCTCAAAGGTACCACAGGCCAATTTTCACAAGACGCCTCTCTTTGGCTGAAGAAAGCGGAAGACGCCCTTATCCAACAGCGCCTCGCACAAAGTGCCAAAGCTGTCGAAGTCCTCTCCCGCGACTACACCATCGACTGCGGCCCTACAGGAAAAGTCACGTGTCCGGTCTGCAATGGATCCACCGTCGTTATCCGTAAGGACTACTTCGGCGAGAAGTACTCCACGTGCGGCTACTGCAACAAGCTGGGCTACCTCTCCTGCGACGATTACAACAAACTCCAACGCGGCCAACTGAAGGCGTCGACGGATAAGAAATAGATCAACGGGTATGACAGCATTGCACAACCAGATCGATAAGCGCATTCTCAAGCAGCGCCTGCGCACGAGCCAGGACAACCGGGTGACACTTTCCTTTTATAAGTACCATACCATTGCCAGTCCTGCGGCATTCCGGGATCAGCTTTTCGAAGCGTGGAGTCAGCTCGGCGTTTTCGGCAGGATCTACATTGCCACCGAAGGCATCAACGCGCAGCTGAGCGTGCCGAATGAGAACTTCGAATACTTTAGAAAAACATTGGACGACACAGGCTTCCTCAAAGGGGTGCGGCTCAACATCGCCATCGAAGACAACGGTAAGTCATTCTTTGTGTTGAAGATCCAAGTGAAGAAGAAGATCGTTGCCGATGGCCTCCGCGATGAGACATTTGACGCCGGCAATCCAGGCACTCACCTGAATGCTCAAGCCTTCAATACGCTGAGCAGCAAACCCGACACCATCATCGTCGACATGCGCAATCACTACGAGAGCGAAGTCGGCCACTTCAAGAACGCCATTTGCCCCGATGTCGATACCTTTAAGGAGTCGCTGCCCGTGGTCGAAGACATGCTGCGCGACAAGAAGGACAAAGACATCATCATGTACTGCACCGGCGGCATCCGCTGCGAGAAGGCCAGCGCATGGATGAAGCACCGCGGATTTAAAAACATCTTTCAACTCGATGGCGGCATCATCGAGTACGCACGGCAGGTGAAGGCACAAGGACTTGAAAATAAGTTCCTCGGAAAGAATTTCGTATTTGACGAGCGCCTCGGTGAACGTATCTCGCCGGAGATCATCAGCGTGTGCCATCAGTGCGGAAAAGCTTGCGACACCCATACCAACTGCGCCAACGAAGGCTGCCATCTGCTCTTCATTCAATGCGAGGAATGTGCCACCCGTTACAACGGCTGCTGCTCGGATGCGTGCAAGGAAATCATCGCCCTTCCCATAGAGAAGCAAAAGGAGCTGCGCAAAGGAAAAGCCCAGGCTCGAAAAGTCTTCAAGAAAGGAAGATCTCCAAAAATCAAGTTTAAAGGCACCGCATGATCCGCATCGGCATCATTAATGTCTCCGACCGAGCGAGCCAGGGAATCTATGAGGACCTGCCGGGCAAAGCCATCGAGGCTACCCTTCGTGAATACCTCGTCACCCCCTGGGAGAAGGTCTATGCCGTGATCCCCGATGAACAACAATTGATCGAAAAGACCCTCATCGATATGGCGGATAACCAGGGA
>CAYMPU010000121.1:0-36611 GCA_964392375.1 uncultured Ohtaekwangia sp.
TCGATTCAGGAACCAACAATTGAAAGAATATACAGAATTGGACAAGATCGGAATTAGGCCAAGCTATACCTTGCTAAAAGCAGGCCTGTTAAGCCTGGCCTTTCTTCTCATAAACAAATCGGGATATGCGCTTTTTAGGCCCGTGACCATCCCATCGGAGATAATACAGTCAATAAGCAACTCAGCTGTTGCCGAGAAACCACTACCGGCGGATCAGGTCGTTCGGGGTGTGGTGGTCACCGCGGAGGATGGATTACCGCTTCCGGGAGTAAATGTTCTTCTCATGGGATCCAATATAGGAACCGTTACCGATCAGGATGGGAAATTTGAGTTCCCCAAGAGACTGAAAGAGGGTGATGTTCTTTTGTTTAGTTTTATTGGATTTTCAACCATTGAGTACAAAGTACCACGCCATGCGAATGACGCACTCACCATTGAATTGCGCATGGATATGATGATGACTTTGGGAGAAATCGCCGTTGGGAAAGTCTATGTCGTGCAAAATGACCATCAAACCCTTTGGTCAAAATTCAAGAAGCTGTTCTGATTGCTGTGCCTATCGGCAGACGATGAAGCCCATGTTGGTGATCGTATTGGCAATGTTGTTGGCGGTATCGGTATACGGGCAACCTCCTGCTCTTTCAACGGCAGAGTACAAAAAAGCCGATAGCATTGCCACTTTATATCCGCGTCACTCGCTATTGGATCTGCGCGGACTTTCACACAAGCTAACAACTTCCCTTTCAACGGAGGCAGGCCGGTTCAGAGCCATTTATACATGGGTGTGCCTGAATATTGACAACGACTTCACACTCTACCAGCGCAACAAGAGGAAAAGGGAAAAGCTGAATGAGCAGGAACTCCTTGCCTGGAACAAAAAATTCACACCCCAGGTGTTCAAGACTCTGATCAAGGAGTATAGCACCGTCTGCACAGGATATGCCTACCTGATCAGGGAACTTGCGCTGCATGCCGGACTTTCTTGCGAGATCGTCGATGGCTATGGCCGAACGAGCCAGGCCAATGTAGGGGGTCGTGGCGTTGCCAATCACTCCTGGAACGCTGTCCAATTGAATGGACATTGGTACCTGTGCGACGCAACGTGGTCCAGCGGAGCCATCAATATGGAAACAGCAACATTTGTTCGGAAGTTCGATGATGTCTATTTCCTGGCCGACCCTGCGTTCTTCGTGCTCAACCATTATCCACTAAATACAAACTGGATATTGCTGGAGAGACCACCAACGCTCGAGGCTTTCCTGAGCCGGCCTTTGATTTACGTCAACGCTATCCGATACAGGATTCAACCTCAATCCCCCTCTACTTTTGAGGTCAATGCTTTAAAGGGTGAGCTCGTCTCATTCAATTTCCATAAGGATGGAGGTAAACCTATCGGCGACAATGTTGAATTTCGTTTGGATGCGTTGCCCGCCAACACTGTTGTGCGAGAAATTCAGCAGGACGGCCCCATGGTTCATTACTCCGCCGATCTCACCTTCGCCATGCGTGGAACCTATGCCGTACACTTGGCTATCGATGACCTGTATATTGTAACGTACAAGGTTATCGTAAAATAGGGCCAATCGGCTGAAGAGGAAAACCAGAAAGCAGTTCAACTTCCGGCTACGAAGTCCTAACTTAGCATGGGTACTGGATAAGCCATTTTGGCGAACAACCATTTTAAAAAGACCCATGAAAGCACTGTTTACAATCCTACTCCTCGCCACCTTTCTTGCGCTGGTACCTTCCTGTTCCGGGCCGCAACAACCCAACCTGTCACCGGAGAAATGGAGCCCGGGTGAGTTGCAGAAGTACCTCGACATGGATGGGCGTGACTATCCGAACAACCCGGTCGCCGTGGGTCAAGCTGGCGCAGTCACCACCACCTTCCACTCGCCCGCATCGCGCATAGGCTTCGAGGCTTTAAAACAAGGCGGCTCGTCCGTTGACGCGGCGCTGAGCACAGCACTGGCGCAGATCACACTCAATGCAGGTTCCGTGGTAAGTTTCTTCGGCATCATGAACATGGTGCATTACGATGCTGCCACGGGCAAGATCGTGAGTATGGATGCTACCTGGAACACCGTCAAGAATGAGCTGGACCCAATGACCATTCCCACCGCAAATCTTGCCGGAGGAGATCTATTTGCCACACGGGAGGTCAGCGGGCGAACAGCCCTTGTCGGAGGCTTCATGCGAGGTCTTGAAGCCGCTCATCAGCGATATGGCAAACTTCCTTTCAAGACCCTTTTCGAACCGAGTATATATCTGGCCAAAACAGGATTCGAAATGAATCCACGGACAGCAGAGTTCTTCAAGCAGCGGGACGTGCAACTCCGTCGGCTCCCCGAAACCAAAGCTACGCTTGTCAAGCCTGACGGCACCGGCTATCAGGCCGGCGATTTCTTCCAGCAGCCTGCTCTTGCCATTACGCTCGATAGCATTGCCACCCGAGGCGTGGACTATATGTATAAAGGTACGTGGGCAAGGAAAGCCATAGACGCCATCCAGAAGGACGGGGGAAAGATGACCATGGAGGATCTGGCCGACTACCAAGTAATCTGGAGTGAGCCGACACGGGTGTCGTTCGGCGACTACGAACTGGCGCTGTTGGGCGCGCCGTCAAACGGGACCATCAATCTTATAGAAGCTCTTAACCTGGCGGAAGCCGCAGGCATTTCAAAAGTTGGGCATTGGTCGACAAACGGGCAGGCCTTTCGAATGATCTCCGACATCACCAACATGTTCACCATGTCCTACATCCCCGTGGCTACGCGGAGTATGATTTATCCAGGCCTCAACCTATCCGATTCATCACGTCAGCTGAAGTCAACAGCAGCAGAACTTTGGAAGCGGATGGAGGCTGGAGTCAAGCTGGTTGCCTATGCTGAGAAGAGCCCGAAGCACTCGGATACTGTAGTGGCCATCGACCAGTGGGGCAACATGACCGCCATCACGCACTCGATCAACACGGTGGTTTGGGGCAACGAGGCAATTGTTGTAGATGGTGTTTCTGTCGGAGATGCTGCCTGGTATCAGCAGGCGCAAATCAAATTGGCCGGTCCTGGCAATCGCCTGCCCGCTCCCATCGAGATTGGCATCATCTCGAAAAACGGTAAGCCAGTAATGCCCTTTGCATCCATGTCGACGGGGTTGCACCAGCAAACCGTTCAATCAATATTGAATGTGATTGCTTACGATATGACTGCGGAACAGGCCGTGAACGCGCCATGCCTTCTCTTCCCATTCACCGATGCTTCCAACCCCATGTCTCCTAAGAACACGGTCCAGGTTATGGAAGGCGCTTTTCCGGAAGAGGTGCTGGAATCAAGTGGTCTTCCTATCGCAAAAATTCCTGCTGGCGAACGGCGTTACAAGCAGGGGTTGTGGGTAGCGATTCACAAAGATCCTGTGACAGGCAAACTTACAGCTGTGTCGCCACCGTACGCGAATGGATGTGCGTTAGCGTATTAGATGACTGGATACTAGATACTAGAGGCTGGATCGTACAATGGGCACTACACCTGCTCCCAATTCTGCTGCACATAATTCGGATATATCTTCATGTGCTTCTCCTTCACCGCCTCAAAAATAACGCGCCGCAATTCTTCAAGGTTTCTCCGCGTTGTCGCTGAAACGAATACAACGTTCGGATAACCGAGCTCGCGGTAGCGTCCTTTGATGCTTTCCCAGGTGGTGGGATCTTCCAGGCCTTCCACCAGATCCATCTTGTTCAAAACAAGAATGGACGGGATGTTGCCAGCGCCAATTTCTCCGAGGGTCTTCGTCACCACGTCAATCTGGTTGTCGTGAAACGGATGCGCCATGTCCACCACATGAAGGAGTATATCCGCTTCGCGTACTTCATCGAGGGTTGACTTGAAGGACTCGATCAGATGGTGCGGGAGTTTGCGGATGAACCCGACGGTGTCACTCAGCAGAAACGGAATATCACCGATCACTACTTTGCGAACGGTGGCATCGACGGTGGCGAAGAGTTTGTTCTCGGCCTTCAGATCAGACTTCGATAGTAAATTCAAGAGCGTCGACTTGCCCACGTTGGTATATCCCACAAGCGCTACACGCACGACGTTGGTCCGTGATTTGCGCTGGGTGGCTTTCTGCTTTTCGATCTTCTCCAGTTCGTCTTTGAGGATGGATATCCGGTAGCGGATGTTGCGCCTATCGGTTTCAATCTCGCGTTCCCCTGCCCCGCCCCGTGTGCCGGTGCCGCCGCGCTGGCGTTCGAGGTGCGTCCACATGCGTGTCAATCGGGGTAACAGATACTGGTTCATGGCCAGCTCCACCTGAGTCCGGGCCTGAGCCGTCTGGGCCCGCATCACAAATATGTCCAGGATGAGCAGGCTGCGGTCGTACACGCGCACCTTCATTTCCTCGTCGCCATTGAATTCCTTTTCGAGGTTGCGGAGCTGGCTGGGGCTCAGGTCGTCGTCAAAAATGAGATTTCCTACCTTTTCCTTACTTACGTAGTCTTTGATTTCTGCGAGTTTTCCTTTGCCCACAAACGATCGGACATCAGGGTGAGGCAAATGCTGCACAAAGCGCCGCAGGGTGGCAATTCCGGCGGTTTCGGCCAGAAAGGCCAGCTCGTCGAGGTGTTCGTTGACCAGCTCTTCGGGCTCGCGACCGGGAGAAACGGCCACCAATACAGCGCGCGATTGGGGAGAAGAATTACTCATTGTCATTTCCGACCGCAAACATACCTCATATTTGATGCCAGCGGTTTTCGGACGAGGTTACTTTTTTCTAGTTTTGCTCAATTAAGTCTTTGTAAAACTGTCTATTACCCCGGAAAGGGTTTCGTGTTGGCCTCATGAAAGTTGCGATCGTACTCAATACCTCCTGGAATATTTACAATTTCCGGATGAACTTTGTTCGTACCCTCTTGAAAAAAGGGTACGAGGTTCACACCATTGCCCCCGAGGACGGCTATACTCACCTCCTCACCGAAGCCGGCTGCATTCATCACCCCGTGCTCATGGACAGCCGCGGCATCAACCCTGTCAAAGACTTCGCGCTGATCCTCGAGTTGCGACGCATCTATAAGGCGGTTTCTCCCGATATCATCCTGCACTATACCATCAAACCCAACATCTACGGATCGATAGCTGCCGCGATGTTAAAGATCCCTACGGTAAACAACGTCTGCGGACTGGGCACCGTGTTTCTCCGGAAGAACCTTCTCTCACAAGTGGCCCTCTTCCTGTACCGGTGGTCGTTCCGGTTTCCCAAGCGAGTTTTTTTCCAGAATCCCGACGACCGCGATCTGTTTGTGAGTAAGAAACTTGTTCCTGCCGCCTCGGCCGACCTACTTCCGGGATCAGGTATTGATCTTCAGCGCTTCACACCAGGGCCCTTTACACGCAACAAACCCTTCACGTTTCTGCTCATCTCCCGCCTGATTACCGACAAGGGGATCATGGAGTATGTGGAAGCGGTACGCAAACTCAAAGCCCAGGGTGTGGAAGCACGCTTTCAGGTACTTGGCGCGAAGGACCCGAAGCACCGTCGCGGTATTTCCGTTGACACCATCCAAAGCTGGATTGACGATAAGTCCATCGAATACCTGGGCACCACACAGGATGTGCGTCCTTTCATCCATTCGGCCGATTGTATCGTGCTGCCGTCGTACCGTGAGGGCACGCCGCACACGTTACTTGAGGCAGCCAGCTGCGGTAAGCCGATCGTCGCTACAGATGTACCCGGATGCCATCAAGTGGTGAAAAACAACCACAACGGGCTCCTGTGCAAATTGAAAGACTCCGGGGACCTTGCTGAAAAGATGCAGGCCATGAGCCGTATGGACGATGCTACACTAAGTGAATTTGGGCTCAACGGACGCCTAAAGATGGAATCGGAGTTCGACGAGGCCATTGTTATCAACAAGTACCTGGACGTCATTTCCTCCTTTAAGAAGGCTTCCTGACGGCGAATTGGCCGGAAAATCGGTACTTTTACACCCCGATTCCCATTGGCTGTGAAAATTCCCACCCTTCCGTTACTGCGCCTCTTCGCCATCCTCTTGCTGGCCGGTGGCTGTGCTTCCTACAAGCAGAACCTGATGCTCAAGACGCCGGAGGATTTCCAGTCGCCCAAGGTGACGAAGGAACTGCGCGAAGCGGAGCGGAATTACGTCATCCAAAAGAACGACATCCTTCATCTGGAAGTCTACGCGAACAAAGGGGAACGCATCATCGATCCCAACCCCACACTCTCGCAGCGCGACAACACCACGCAGACCGATGAACGCCCTGTGGTCACCTATCTCGTCGATCTCAACGGAATCGCCAAGTTCCCCGTGATTGGTGAACTCAAAGTAGAAGGCCTTACGCTGCGCCAGGCCGAGGCCATCATCCAGACAGAATACGAAAAGTACTTTAAGGATTCGTTTGTCGTACTTACCTTCAAGAACAAGCGCGTGATTGTCCTGGGTGCGGTAGGCGGACTGGTGGTGCCATTGGAAAATCACAATGTCACACTGGCTGAAATTCTCGCTATCGCGAAAGGTTTGCCCAATGATTCCAAATCGCACAACATTCGGGTGGTACGCAAGGAGCAGGTCTTTGTTATTGACTTCAGTACGTCGGAGGGTTTTCTTGCGGGCAACATGATCGTAGAACCCGGTGACATTATTTATGTAGAGCCCGTGCGCAAGCCGTTTGCCGAAGGGCTGCGCGACTACGCCGGGCTAGCCAGCTTGCTGATCAGCACGCTCTCCCTCCTCATCGTTATTCAAAGCACCAAATAGCTGTGGACGCACGGATTCCATCTTCAGCGGGCAACATCGAAAAAATCGACACCGATAAGCTCGGGATGTTGATCCGCAAGAACCTGTGGATCATCATCGCCATTTTTGTCATCAGCAATCTCACCGCTTACCTCACGTTGCGGTGGACGAAAGATGTGTACGAGTCCAGCTCCGAGCTGAAACTGGACGTCAAACAGGACGCCACCGCATTGGGCATAGCGCAGGTGGTTGAAGACCAGAACCGCAACATCATCGCCGGAGAAATCGAACAAATGCGTTCGAAACTATTCTTCAGCAGGGTGCTGGACTCCCTTGATCTTTGGGTGAGTTACTACAGTATTGGCAACGTGCTTGAGTTTGAGATGTACCGCGGCTCACCATTCAGCATTGACTATGACCTTTCGGACAAGCGGTACATGGACACGCCCATTTATTTTGATTTCCTGGAGAACAACCGGTACCGCATACAGATCGGCGACTCGGGCGACGAACTCGAGGCAGCGCTGAACAGTCCTGTGACGATACCCGGCGGCACCATCACGGCCAGCCTGTCGCCCGGCGCAAACCCTGACTTCGAAAACCACTTCTTCTTTACCATCAATAGCCGCGAGAAGCTACTGGACTTCCTCGCCACCAGCCTCAAGATCGAGCCCATCAATTTTGATGCGAATACTATCCGTGTTTCGCTGCAAGACTTCAACCCGGTAAAAGTCTTTACCGTTGTGAACACCATCGACTCGGTGTACCTCCGCTACAGCAACGAACAGAAGAACCGGGCGAACCGACAGAAGATTGAGTGGCTCAACAATGAGCTGGCTCAGGTGGAAATCAAGATGCAAAACTTCGAGAACTATTTCGAAGACTTTACGCTGAAGAACAAGAGCAGCAATGTCGACGCAGATCTGCGCAAGACCATCTATCTCATCAATACCCTCGACTCACAGCGATTCGAACTGAGCAAGCGTATCTCCGAACTTGATATCTTGTCTGACGATCTCACAGCAGGACGGGAAGTGGGCGCGCGGGCCGATCTGCCCGAGTACCTGAATGAAGAGGTAGAAGCCCTGCAGAAGTTAGCCCGGGAACAGAAAAAGCTATCGCTTTCGTACAAGGACAACACCTACGCCTACCAGCAGAAAGAACATGAAATGAGTGCGGCGCGCAATAATCTGTTCAGCCAGGTGAAGGAACTCAAGAAACGGTGGTTCAATACACTCGTGGAACTGAACCAAAAGAAAGATAAGCTGGAGAAACAATTTGCAACCATGCCCCAGAAAGGAACGCAGTACACCAAGAACCAGCGGTTCTATAAGTTGTATGAAGAGTTTTACCTCAGCATGATGCAGGCGAAGGCCGAGTTTGAAATCGCTCAAGCCGGAAGTACGCCGGACTTCAAGATCCTTTCGTCGGCAACCTTTTCCGCCATCCCTGTGGCGCCAAACCGGCTCATGATCCTGGGTATCGGCTTTGTGGCCGGTCTCGTGCTCAATTTCTTTTTCATCGGTATCGTCTACCTGATCAACAACAAGGTCACCGGCCTCCACGAAATTGAAACAGGCACCCACGCCCCCATTCTGGGTGTGATCCCGGAGATGCGCAACAAATCAACAAGTCCATTCTATATTGTTGACCATCCGCGCTCGATCGTCAGTGAGGCCATACGCACCTTGCGCACCAACCTGGACTTCTTCACATCGAACAACACCAAGAAAGTTATTGTGATCTCCTCGACGGTGTCGGGCGAAGGCAAGTCGTTTCTGGCCATGAACCTCGGCGGGATTCTCGCCTTATCGCGGAAAAGGGTAATCCTGCTGGATCTCGACATGCGCAAAGCGAAGACGCACGCCTACGCCAACGCTGACCCAACGAAAGGGATCAGCTCCATCCTGATCAACCGGTTTACTGCCGACGAGTGCATCCTGCATACCTCCGTGGAGGGATTCGACTTTATTCCTTCTGGCGTGCACCCTCCCAACCCCTCCGAGTTACTGCTCAATGGCGAATTCGAGGGTCTCCTTACCACGCTTCGCTCGAAGTACGACTATATCGTCATCGACACACCGCCGGTGGGCCTGGTTACTGACGGCATTATGGCCATGAAACGCGCCGACTTGTCGATCTACGTGGTACGTGCCAACTACTCAAGGAAGGAATTCTTGAAGAACATCGATCGCATAGTCTCCATCAACAAACTGAGTCACATGGCCGTAGTGCTCAACGCGCTACCCAGTAGTGGTAAGACCTACGGTTATGGGTACTACCAGGAAGATGGGCTGAAGAAGAACTGGTTGAAGAAATTTTTCCGCTCCTGAGCGTGTTCTCCTTTTTCAGCAAGCAACGAACCATCCCCACTGCCCTGGTGACGGATATGCATTCGCATCTCATACCGGGGATCGACGATGGTGTGAAGTCGGTTCAGGAAGCCTGTGACGTCATCGACCAGCTCCTGGAACTGGGCTACAAGAAATTCATCACCACGCCGCACATCATGACCGACTATTTCGGCAATACGGGCACATCCGTGCGGGCAGCGTATGATCAGTTTCTTCCGCAGCTGCGGGAAAGGAAATACACCATGCCCTTTGACTATGCCGCGGAGTACTATCTCGACGATACGGTAATCCAGGCAGCAGCACAAAAAGAGAAGTTCCTCACCTTCGGCGACAATTACCTTCTTTTTGAAACCAACGTCATTAGTGAGCCTTTGCAACTCAAGGAGTTCATTTTCTCGCTGACATTGCAGGGTTATAAACCGATCCTCGCACACCCGGAACGGTACCAGTACATGACCCTGGAGAAAGCCGAGGACCTTCGCCACCGTGGTGTGTTGTTGCAAATAAATCTCCTTTCACTTCTCGGTCATTACGGGCCGCCCATCCAGCGCATCGCAGAAAAGCTTATTGGAAAGGGGCTGGTGGATATGCTAGGCTCCGACTGCCATAATCTTGACCACGCACGGCTACTTCGCGCCGCCTTTCGTACAACGGCGTACCGCAAGGCGCTAGATTTGCCATTGCTTAACTATTCCCTATGATGGTCGCCATTACGGGTGCATCGGGCCTACTGGGACGTCACCTCGTCGAACGATTGCGGAGCGAAGGTGTTGCCGTCGTCGCCATTGTGCGTGATCCCCAAGTCCGATTTCCGGAAGGCGTCGTCGTTCGTCAGGGCGACGTAGTAGATCCGCTGGCCATTCAGGAAGCGCTCGAAGGTGTTGACGCTGTTATTCACGCCGCAGCCCTGGTTTCTTTCAACCCGCGACGGCGCAAGGAAATTCTGGATGTCAATGTTGACGGAACACGCAATGTCGTCAACGCCTGCCTGAAGCTCGGCATCAAAAACATCGTTCACATCAGTTCGGTATCGGCGTTGGGCCGAAAGCCTGGCGCAGTCATCACTGAAGAGGACACCTGGACGGATCAATACTCGTCCGACTACGGCACGTCAAAATACCTCGCTGAACTGGAAGTCTATCGCGGCGCGGAGGAAGGACTCACCGTAAGTCTTGTCAATCCCTCCGTGATCCTGAGTGGAACTCCCCTACACCGCAGTAGCGGGTCACTATTTGACTATGTATGGAAAGAGCGTCGCTTTTATGCCGACGGCTTTCTGAATTACGTAGACGTTCGCGACGTCGGCGATGCAGTCCATCATCTGCTGAAAAATCCAAGGCCCGGCGAGCGGTTTACGCTATCTGCCGGAACACTTCCTTATCTTGATTTTTTTTCACGCGTAGCCCATCAGTGGAAAAAGCGAGCCCCCTCGGTGAGAATCCCCGGCCCGTTGGTGTACGCCTTTGGGCTTGCCGAAGAAATACGCTGTTGGGTCATCGGCGCTGAGCCCCTGATCACACGACAGTCTGCAGCCTCGACGACGCACAACTTTCGTTACGATACAACAAAGGTCCAGCGTGACCTGGGTACCCGCTACCGCGACCTGGATGAAACCATCGGTT
Source organism: uncultured Ohtaekwangia sp. (assembly GCA_964392375.1). Lineage (GTDB taxonomy): Bacteria > Bacteroidota > Bacteroidia > Cytophagales > Cyclobacteriaceae > ELB16-189. The sequence continues at coordinate 10,725 of CAYMPU010000121.1, forward strand.
GGTGCTGCGCCGAGTATGCCCAACATGTTAACAGGAACAAATAAGAGAATCAAGTTGCAGTTGGGGTAATTAAGCCACAGTTTTGTACCAGAATGATGGGTTAAAACGTATTCTCTGGCTATTTTTTCATTATTCATGGCCGGTTTTGTATTTTGGTAAAACCCTTAAAGCATGGCGCAAGAGTTCAGGAAACGGGAGGAAGAGGAGGAGTTGGTCAGACGGTTCGAGGAAATCCTAAAGCGAAAGACGACGGCATTTTTTGATCTCGAAGCCTACGAGACCATCATCTACTATTATCTCGACAGGACCAAACACAAGAAAGCGCTGCAGGCCGTTCAGATGGCCATTGAGCAGTATCCCTACTCCACCGAGCTTGTCGCCGTAAAAGCGCAGATCCTTTCCAACCTCCAGCAATACGATGAGGCGTTGGATCTGCTCGAACAGGCTCTCAACCTCCACCCCGCCGATATCGACATTCTGCTTTCGATGGGTTCCATCCACTCACTTCAGGGCAACCACGACAAAGCGATTGAACTCTATGAGCAGGCGCTTACGATGGCTGACGCAGATCAGGATGAACTGTACTATAGTCTGGGTCTGGCGTACCAAAGCAAAGAAGATTACGCCAAGGCCATCGATTGCTACAAGAAAGCCATCGAACAAAATCTCAACCACGAAGGCGCGCTGTATGAACTGGCCTACTGCCTCGATGTTATCGGGCAACTGGAGACCAGCATCGCCTACTACCGGAAGTTCATCGATGAAGATCCATTCTCGGCGCCTGCATGGTACAACCTCGGCATAGTCTGTAACAAGTTGGAGCGCTATGATGAAGCCATCGAAGCTTACGAGTATGCTCTTGCCCTCGATGAAAACTTTGCCTCCGCGTGGTTCAATATGGGCAACGCACTCATGAACAAACTCCTGTTCACCAAGGCCCTCGATGCATTCCGCAAGACCGTCGACATTGAAGGTCCAAGTCCGGAGGTGTACTGCTGCATGGGCGCTGCATACGAAGGACTTGAACAGTATGACCTCGGGCTGAAATATTTTCAGAAGTCCACGAAGCTCGACAGCCTATATGATGAAGCCTGGTTTGGTGCCGGCAGTTGTCTGGAGAAACAGGAGAAGTGGTACCAGGCGCTTCACTTCTTCAACAAGGCTGTAAAACTTGATGCGCAGAATCCCGACTACTGGAAAGCCGCCGCGCATGCGGAGTTCAAGATTGGGAATACGATATCGAGCATCAGTGCCTATGAGGAGGCCAGCCATCTGGGCGCGACTGACAAGGAGATATGGCTCAACTGGTCGTTCATCTACTACGACCGCGGTGAATACGACAAGGCTGTGGACGTGATGCTCAGCGGTTTGGCGGAGCTCCCGGATGAGCCTGAATTTTTCTATCGGATTGCCATTTACCTCATTGAAGGCGGAAAATTCAAGGAGGCCTTCCAGTATCTTGAAAATGCACTACTTTTGAATTTTGAAGGACACACCGTGTTGTTCGATTTCTTCCAGAAACCCGAAACACAAAAGTCGTTGTTCAAAATCATCGATCAATTCAGAAAAGATAATCCCTCATGAACTATACGCTGAAGAATCTGCCTGAGCGGACGACCAAACCCAGGCAAATCGGATTCACCATGGCCATGGATAAAGGCCTTAGCGTGCGTCAGGCTGAAGACTTTATGTCGGTAGCCGCCGACCACGTGGATATTGTAAAACTGGGCTGGGCCACTTCCTACGTCACGCCCAAGCTGAAAGAAAAGATCAAGGTCTATTCAGATGCCGGCGTGCCGTGCTATTTGGGAGGTACCCTCTTTGAGGCATTCATCATCCGCGACCAGTTTGACGACTACCGTCGGGTGCTTGATACCTTTGGACTGAAGTACGCTGAAGTCTCCGATGGTTCTATTGACCTCGATCACGACAAGAAATGTGAGTATATCCAGCAACTGAAAGGGCAGGTAACGGTACTCTCTGAAGTGGGCTCCAAGGATGCCGACAAGATCATTCCGCCGTATAAGTGGATTGAGCTGATGCAGAAGGAACTGGAGGCCGGCGCCTGGAAAGTCATTGGTGAAGCCCGCGAGGGTGGCAATGTGGGACTTTTCCGGGGCACTGGCGAAGTACGCTCCGGACTTGTGCAGGAAATTCTCACCAAGATTCCTTTTGAAAAGATCATTTGGGAGGCTCCTCAAAAAGCCCAGCAAGTATGGTTCATCAAGCTCCTGGGCGCCAATGTCAACCTGGGCAACATCGCACCAGAAGAAACCATTCCACTGGAGACCATACGGCTCGGACTTCGTGGCGACACTTTCCTTCACTTTCTGGGCCTGACACGGAAGAAGGACAATTCCCTTCCTTCCTTCCAAAACGATTGATCCCTCGCGGCGGGTGTCCCCGCTGCTGAACCATGAGAAGACCTAAAGATTACCTGCTGTTGTATTTCAAAGGCGTGAGCATGGGTGGCGCCGATGTTATCCCCGGAGTCTCCGGCGGAACGATTGCGTTCATTAGCGGCATCTATGAAGAGCTGATTAAGTCACTCAAATCAATCGATGGTACGGCGGTAAAACTTTTCTTTTCCTTTCGGTTCGCCGAAGGTTGGAAGCACATCAACGGTAGCTTCCTGATTACCGTACTGGCCGGTATCCTCACCAGCCTGCTGTCGCTGGCTAAGCTGATGACGTACCTGCTCGATAACCACCCCATCGCCATCTGGTCGTTTTTCTTCGGGCTGATCCTGGTTTCTTCGCCGCTGATCATGCGGGACATTAAGCGCTGGAGCTTGGTCACGGTCATTTCCTTTGTCCTGGGTATTATCATTGCCTATGGAATCACCGTGTTGTCTCCCACAGAGACGCCCACCAATCTGTTTTTCATTTTCTTTTGCGGGGCCCTGGCCATCTGTGCCATGATTCTCCCCGGCATCTCGGGTGCGTTCGTTCTGCTACTGATCGGAAAATACGAATACATGATCAACGCCCTGATCACATTCGATCTGCCTGTGATGCTGGTGTTCGCCACCGGCTGTTTTCTCGGACTCGTAGGCTTTTCCCATGTATTGAGTTGGGTTCTGGAACACTACCGCTATCCTACCCTTGCCTTGCTGGCCGGTTTCATGATTGGCTCACTGAACAAGGTGTGGCCGTGGAAAGAAGTGATAGCCTACCGCCTGAACCACGAAGGGATACAAATACCTGCCTTCGACAAAAGTGTACTTCCGGGACGATTCCTTGAAGTCACCAACCAGGATCCGCAAGTGTTTTACGCGATTCTGTTCGCCGCCGCCGGAGTATTCCTTGTGGTTTCTATTGAAAAAGTTGCTGCTTACCTACGCACAAAACATTAACCATGGAAAAGAGATTTGGCTTGATCGGTTCAACAGTAAGTCATTCGTTTTCGAAGGCCTATTTTGACGAGAAGTTTTTTCAGGAAGGTCTGCGTGACTACCACTACGACCTTTATCCACTTACGAGCATTGAGGCGTTACCCGACCTGCTGAAGGAGATTCCGGAGCTTTGCGGACTGAATGTAACCATACCCTACAAAGAGCAGGTGATGAAGTACCTGGCCGCCATTGATCCGGCGGCTAAGGAAATCGGTGCCGTAAATGTCATCAAGATCGCCGATGGCAGGCTAACCGGATTCAACACCGACAGCGATGCGTTCCGTGAAACAATCGAAAAGTGGTTTCCCAATCCAGCAGGATCACAGGCCCTGATTCTGGGAACCGGTGGATCAGCGAAAGCCGTGCAGGTGGCTCTGAAGAAACTGAACATCCCCTTCAAACTGGTATCGCGTGAAAAAGGCCATGCTGATTACGATTATGGCGACCTCGGCAAGAAATCCAAAGTCCTTCCCGCTTTCAACCTGATCGTCAATACCACCCCGCTGGGCATGAGCCCCAACACAAACGCCTGCCCTCCCATCGACTACGAAATGCTCACTGCCGATCATTTTGTGTACGATCTGATCTATAACCCGGCACGCACGCTGTTCCTGCAAAAAGGTGAAATGCACGGATGCACGATCAAGAACGGTCTGGAGATGCTGCATATCCAGGCGGAAAAGTCGTGGAAGATTTGGAATTCCTAGCCTTGTTAGCGGCCCCTTGAACGAGGGTCTGGACACTTCCAGCGTGCCTCCTGGGGTGATGCGGTGACGATGTGCTAAATTTGTCGTTCGAGCACTGAATCCAAGACATTTGAACTTTGAACTAACCAGCGAATACGTACCCACCGGCGATCAGCCCGTTGCCATCGAGAAACTGGTGAAGGGGCTGAATGAAGGTGAGGCCCACCAGACCCTGCTGGGGGTGACCGGCTCGGGGAAGACGTTTACCATGGCCAATGTCATCGCGCAAACGGGGCGGCCCACACTTATCCTCAGTCATAACAAGACCCTCGCGGCACAGTTGTACGGGGAGTTCAAGCACTTCTTTCCGAACAACGCGGTGGAGTACTTCATCTCCTACTACGACTACTACCAGCCGGAGGCCTTCATCCCGTCGTCAAATCTGTATATCGAGAAAGACCTTTCGATCAACGAAGAAATTGAGAAACTGCGGCTCAGTGCCACCTCTTCGCTGCTCACCGGAAGACGCGATGTGATCGTCATTGCGTCTGTGTCCTGTATCTATGGTATGGGCAACCCCGAAGACTTCGGCAACAACCGGATCCAGCTGAAGGTTGGGGAAGTTATCGCCCGCAACCGGCTGCTCTTCTCGCTGGTGGATATTCTCTACAGCCGTACGGAAGCGGAATTCAAGAGGAGCACGTTCCGTGTCAAGGGAGATACCGTGGATATCTACCTCGCCTACGCCGACTACGCCATCCGGATTTATTTCTTCGGCGATCAGATTGAATCCATTCAGCGTATCGACCCGCAGACCGGCCGGCGAATTTCCGACGAGCAGATGGTTACTATATTTCCCGCCAACCTTTTCGTTACCGGCAAGGAAGCCCTGCACCAGGCCATCCACCAGATACAGGACGACCTGATGCTGCAGGTGCAGATGTTCGAGATGGAGAAGCGTCACCTGGAAGCAAAACGCATCAAGGAGCGCACGGAGTTTGACCTGGAGATGATGCGCGAGCTGGGCTACTGCAGCGGCATCGAGAACTATTCCAGATACTTCGACCGTCGGAAAGCCGGCGACCGGCCATTCTGCCTCCTGGACTACTTCCCCGATGATTACCTCATGATCATCGACGAGAGTCACGTGACCATCCCACAAGTGCGCGCCATGTGGGGTGGCGACCGGTCACGCAAAGTAAATCTCGTGGATTACGGCTTCCGTCTGCCTGCCGCGCTGGATAACCGGCCATTGACATTCAATGAATTTGAGGCGCTACTCAGTCAGGTGGTTTACGTTAGCGCTACGCCGAGTGAATACGAGCTGCGTAAATCGGAAGGCGTCGTTGTCGAACAACTGATTCGACCTACCGGCCTCCTCGATCCGGTCATCGATGTACGGCCGAGCAAGAACCAGATCGACGACCTCCTGGAAGAGATCGATGAACAGGTGAAGAAGAAAGAGCGCGTGCTCGTGACCACGCTGACCAAGCGTATGGCGGAAGAATTGACCAAGTTCCTGGAACGGGCTGGCGTCAAATGCCGGTACATCCACTCCGAAGTAACCACACTGGATCGCGTAGAGATCCTTCGTGAACTTCGTCTGGGTGTTTTTGACGTGCTGGTCGGCGTCAACCTCCTGCGTGAGGGATTGGACCTGCCGGAAGTTTCTCTCGTGGCCATCCTTGATGCCGACAAGGAAGGATTCCTGCGCAATCAGCGATCGTTGGTACAGACCATCGGCCGTGCGGCCCGCAATGTAAACGGCCGTGTGATCATGTATGCCGATACCGTCACGGAGTCTATGGAACAGGCCATCGACGAGACAAACCGTCGCCGGCAGATTCAGCAGGACTACAACCTTGCCAACAACATTACACCCACCACCATCATTCGGTCCAAAGACTCCATTCTGGGCCAGACTGCGGTGGCGGACTCGAAGAAGTCAGGAAAAAAGTACTACGTAGAGGACGAAGAAAAGTCATTAGCCGCCGACCCTGTCGTTGCTTTCCTGAGCAAAGAAGAGTTGATGAAGATGGCCGATCAGACACGCAAAGCCATGGAGAAGGCCGCGAAAGAACTGGAGTTCATGGAGGCCGCCCGCTTGCGCGATGAGTATCTTGCGTTTAAGAAATTAATCGAAGAGAAGAAGTAGGGGCATTCTATTGGATATTGGAAATTAGGTGGTGCAGAGTGAATGAACGGTGAGGTCTCAGATCTTGTGATCCAGAAATTCAACACTTCGCCCAAAATATCCAATATCCAATACTGAATATCGAATATCCAATGGGGCCCAATCAATGGTTAGTATTCCCTGCTACTTCCCGGCAAACCGCTTTGCGGCCTCGTTCCAGTTCACCACATTCCACCATGCGGTGATGTAATCCGGACGGCGATTTTGGTAGTTGAGGTAGTAGGCGTGCTCCCAAACATCAAGTGCGAGGACCGGGGTGCCTTTCACTTCAGCAATATCCATCAACGGATTGTCCTGGTTCGGTGTTGATGAGATGACCAGCTTTCCAGCACTGTCTTTTGTAAGCCAGGCCCAACCGGATCCGAAGCGGCCAACACCGGCAGCAGCGAATTTGGTCTTAAACTCTTCAAACGTTCCAAACGCAGCATTGATCGCATCGGCGAGAGCACCGGTTGGTGCGCCTCCAGCATTGGGTGCCATCAGCGTCCAGAACAGGCTGTGGTTATAGTGACCTCCGCCGTTATTGCGCACGGCGACGGGGTGTTTCGAAATATTTCTGCAGATTTCTTCAATACTCATGCTCTCCTCCGGCTTGCCGGCAATAGCATTGTTCAGGTTGGTCACGTAGGCATTATGGTGCTTGCCGTGGTGAATCTCCATCGTGCGACTATCGATATGGGGCTCCAATGCAGCGGGTGCATAAGGAAGGGCAGGTAGGGTAAAAGCCATGATTGTGTTTTTTGTGTTGTAAATATAACAACCCCTGAACCGACAGGAAAGTTTTTATTCCAATCAAAATACCATGCCAAGGGCACAGAAAACCGTCATTCTATAACTTCCTCGCTAATTCACCGAGTGTTTTCAATCCATGTTCAACGCGTGGGCTGAACGGTTGTCCAAAGCTTAGGCGGAAGCAATTCCGGAACTTTCCCTGCGAAGAGAATATCTGCCCCGGAGCCACGCCTACGCCATGCTTTAGCGCACGTTTGTGGAGCATATAGGTGTCTGCCTTGCGATCAAGCTCCAGCCACAAGGCAAAGCCACCCTGAGGCCGCGTCATCCGGGTATCTTCCGGGAAATAGCGAGAGATGGCTTCGGTATACTTCAGGCTTTGTGTGTGCAGGGCCTGACGCAGGTGACGAAGGTGTAATTCGTAGCGACCGTTGGCCAAAAAGAGAGCAATGGCCGATTGGGCAAGGGTATTGGTCGACACGTTGTTCATGCGCTTGAGCCGTATGATATTCTCCTTGTACCGACCGGGAATAACCCAGCCGATGCGGTATCCGGGTGCCAGCGACTTTGAAAACGATCCGCACTGAATGACCAGGCCTTCGGTATCATAGACCTTGCACGTGCGTGGCCGGGTTTTGCCGAAATATAATTCTCCATAGATATCATCCTCGATCAGCGGAATGTTCTTTCGCGTGAGCAGCTCGACCAGTTGCTTCTTCTTCTCGTCGGGAAGGCAGCTGCCAATGGGATTGTTGAAGTTGCACACAAACAGGCAAGCCTTAATGGAAAAACGACGAATGGCGCGCTCCAGTTGATCCAGATCTATGCCCGTCGCAGGGTCGGTGGGAATTTCTACAACCTTGAGTCCGAGGCTTTCCATCACCTGAAAAATACCGAAGTAGGTTGGGCTCTCGATAGCCACAGCATCGCCGGGTTTCGTGATGGCCTTGAGTGTAAGTGAGAGGGCTTCCATGCACCCTGCCGTAACAACGATATCGTCTTCCCCAAGCGTTCCACCCCAGTTGAACGACTGACGCGCAATCTGTTTTCGGAGCGCTACATTACCCTGTACGTGCTCATAGTTGAGGCAGGAGTCATCGGAGTCGCGAAGCGCTTGCAAGACAGCCTTGTTGAGTTTGGCAGCAGGAAGGAGTTCCGGGGCTGGAGCTCCCAATGAAAAGTTGATGAGCTTGTTCGATCGCAGATCGTTATACACGCTGCTGATCATTTCATCGACGGTCACGGGCACCGCACCCTCCGCAGGGTCGCAGCAGCCGGGGACGTCGAGCGTGTGCGTGGGTGAGAATTTTACATAGTAACCCGACTGCGGCCTCGCTTCCACCAGTCCCTTGCTCTCCAGATGATAGTATGCCTGGAAGGCTGTGCTGAGGCTGATCCCCTGTTCCTTGCTGAGGGAGCGTACCGACAGCAACTTATCACCCACTTTCAGGGCTCGCTTTTCAATAAGCTGCTCGATCCTGTCGGCGACTTCCTGGTAGAGATGATCGGGTGCGGTTGTGGTCTGTCTCATAATTTTTCGCTTTTCCTGAGTTCATCGTGCGATGGGTCTAGTGTCGGGCGATCCCTTCACCGCAGAATCTTTCCTGCTTTTCATGGTTTGCCATATACTGTTTGCCTCTAAACTGATATGGTCGAAATACACAAAACTGAAACTGTTTAGTACACGTTCAAATGTAGAAAATTGTTTCGGTTATTTCTTCGCAAGTGCACAAGAAGCGGGTTGATGGCCGGAGACAGAGCAAGGATTTTTGCGCGGTAATTAAAATCAAGTCGCATGAAAACCAGAACACTATTCACATTCGGATTCTTGCTATCAGCCATCCTGGTCATGTCTGCGCCAATGGACACCACATCACGCAGTGAGAAAAAACCGTCACCGCTGAAAGTTACGACACGTCTTCACACCATGGGCCTGTTTTCCTACGGAGGTCGCTTAGTCGCCGTTCACCCTGTTGTGGACGTCTACCTGACCTACACCCGGAAGACCTGGGGATTGCAGTTCTTCAAGGCGGTCGACCTGAAAGATGCTCACACCCCGATCAATTTTGCACTGGCCATGGTGAACAAACCGTTCCACATCGGAAAGCGACTAACCATTACACCCAGCGTGGGTATTGCCCTGGAACAATTTGAATCTATCGCTGATCACGGCTCCGACGCTGCTATGTTGATCACAACATCCTACAAAGTAAGTAAGCGCGTCACACTTGAGCATAGCGCTTTGGGAGGCAACCTGCTGCTGGAGCCGGAGATGCGGGACTGGGTTAACCGACTTAGACTCGTGTACTCCAACGGCCACCTTGATCTGACCCTCCTCACATGGCACAACAATCGCGTCTTTGATACCAACGAATACTGTACGGTTGGGGCCAGCATCTTTTATAGTCGCATGCGCGTAGCCCGTGACCTGACACTGCAAGCCGGAATTACCGGTCTTGCGATGCCATACGCCTCCGATGAACGGACCAAGGAAGGGGCAGCTGGAGCATTCATAACTATCGGATGTACCCTAAACTAACAACATGATCCCCATGAACCTGTTGCTGAAGAAATACAAACGGAAACTTGTCCTGCTTGCGGGAATAATCGTGTGCATCATCCTCCTGTCGATGAGGTTCACGATCATTTAAGCAGACAGCATCCCGTTTATTTATTGAACCGTATAAATACCGATCTTGCACATGAATAGCGTGAACCACAAAAACAACCTACTCGCCTACCTCGCCTTGGGTGCGGTATGCATCATCTGGGGTACGACCTACCTCGCACTGCGTGTGGGTGTGACGCAGTTTCCGCCTTTCTTATTCTCCGGCATCCGGTTTCTCATCGCCGGTCCCATACTCCTTGCCCTCACCTATTTCTTTGGCAAGGCATCATTCCCAACCCGAAAGATTCTCTTGCAGCAGGCTGTCAGCGGCTTGCTCCTTTGCACGTTCGGTGTGGGCATCGTAGGCTGGTCGGAAATGTACGTCTCCAGCGGATTGGCGGCCATCATTTGTTCGGTCATGCCGATCTGGGTGATCCTCATCAACCTCTCCATCAATTCGGATGATCAGCCGGCCTTCCCGGTAGTTCTTGGTCTGATCATTGGACTGGCGGGCATCGTCCTCATCTTCGGAGAGCATGTGGCAGACTTCTCCGAGCCTAGCTACACCCTGGGAATCTTCATGACTTTTGCGGGAAACATTTGCTGGGCTTTCGGCACGGTATGGGTTAAGAAGAAGACCATTTCGACGGACCCCTTCCTGGCTGCGGGATTGCAGATGTTCTTTGGCGGAATTTTTCTTATTCCGATGAGCCTGCTGTTTGACAACTACACGTCCATCACGTGGTCCGGCGACATGCTCTTCGCGCTGGGCTACCTGATTTTGTTTGGTTCGGTAGCCGCCTATGCATCTTATTCCTATGCGATCAAGAAACTACCCATGACGACGGTTTCACTGTATGCCTACGTCAACCCGATCGTTGCCGTGATTCTGGGCGCTATTCTCCTTCACGAACGGTTGAATGCCCGCATCCTTATTGGCATCCTCATCACGCTGGCCGGTATTTATGTCGTCAACCGGGGCTACCAGATTCGCAGTTTCATCCGAGCACAATTTTCAAAAGAATAGCACCATGGTTACCATACCCTTTCACACCACATCCTGGAAGGACATCCCGGAGACAACCCATGCCGGAGAAACAGGCGTTGCCTACTGGCGTACGCAAACGTACGGCGACCTCCGGGTGCGGATGGTTCGGTACTCAGAAAACTACAAGGCTGACCATTGGTGTACCCTCGGGCATATCCTGTTATGTATGGAGGGCGAGCTGGACACCGAACTCCGTGACGGTAGTACGGTGCGATTGACGGCGGGAATGTCCTACCAGGTTTCGGATGGCTTGAGTGCGCATAGGAGCCACACGAAGAATGGTGCGACGCTCTTCATCGTCGACGGAGGGTTTCTGGGTCCTGAAACAAAAACAGCCTGATGATGGAGAAGAAACATCAATACCATGCAACAATTACCTGGACCGGCAATCGGGGCACCGGCACATCCGGGTATGCGACCTACGACAGGGATCACATCATCGCCGCTGCTGGCAAGCCTGAGATTCCTGGCTCCTCCGACCCCGCTTTTCGAGGCAACAAGAATCGGTACAACCCCGAAGACTCACTTGTCGCTGCCCTTTCCGCATGTCATATGCTGTGGTACTTGCATGTGTGCGCCGTGAATGGTGTGGTTGTACAAACCTACACCGATGCAGCATCCGGAACCATGGACGAAAACGCTGACGGCAGTGGACAGTTCAGCGAAGTTGTGCTTCGCCCTCATGTCACCGTGCAGACGGCCGACATGAAGGTAAAAGCATTAGCGTTGCACGACGAAGCGCACCGCATGTGCTTCATCGCCCGCTCTGTGAATTTTCCTGTTCGTCACGAACCAATAATTAATCATCCATGAGCACCCTACCCTGGTTTGAGCGCAACCTCACTTTTGGATTACCCAAAGCGATGCTGCCGTTTTATCTCGAGCGGCTCGAAGGAACAATCGTTCGTATAGAGAAGAAAGTACAGGGTCAGGAAGATGCGTTGCTTTCCACGCCCAGCAATGGCAAATGGTCGATTAAACAGCACATTGGCCACCTGGCGGAAGTAGATGGTATTGCCAACCGCCGCATTCGCGAAATGCTCGATGGCGTTGGGGTGATGTCACCCGCTGTTTTTGAGCCCCAGGTCTATAGCTCCTGGCCCGTCGACCGCGTTGTCAATTTATTCCGCGATGCGCGCCAAAAGAATCTTGCGACATACCGCATGATCGCCGAAACGGATTTGTTAAAATCGTCGATTCACCCTCGTCTGAAGGTGCCAATGACGCCGGTGGATCTGGCCTGGTTTGATGCCGAACATGACGACCACCACCTGGTCAAAATCAATGAAATTATTTTTACCTTGACGAAAACTTTTGCACCATGACCACTGCTCCCGCTATTGCCGTTCAGAAAACCACGCATTCGAGAATTGCGGAGACCGACTTCAACAATCTTGAATTCGGAAAGTATATTTCTGACCACATGCTGATTTCGGACTGGGCCAAGGGAGAATGGTCAGAGCCTCAAATCACACCGTTTGGAGAACTGCGCATGACGCCCGCGATCCTTGCCCTGCACTACGGCCAGGCTATTTTCGAAGGGATGAAAGCGTTCCGCATGAAGGATGGCAGTATCAATATTTTTCGCACGAAGAAACACCACGAGCGATTCAACAAATCGCTGGACAGGATGTGTATGCCGGAAGTTCCGTACGACATGTTCATTCAGTCGCTCCATGCGCTGATTGAGCTGGACAAAGACTGGGTACCTAATACCGAAGGTTCATCCCTCTACATCCGCCCCGTAGTCTTCGCAAGCGAATCTCGTCTAGGCGTTAAAGTCTCCGACTTTTACAAGTTTGTGGTCATGACCAGTCCGGTAGGACCATACTACAACAAACCCTTCCGCTTGAAAGTGGAAGGCCATTATACCCGCACCGCTGAAGGTGGTACAGGGTTTGCGAAGTGCGCCGGCAACTACGGTGGTGCATTCTATCCTACACAGCTTGCCAAGAAGGAGGGTTTCGACCAGGTGTTGTGGACGGATCACAAGGAGCATAAATACATCGACGAAGTCGGTATGATGAACGTGATGTTTGTCATGAACGGAAAGCTCGTAACACCGAAGTTGAATACCGCAATCCTTGATGGCGTCACCCGCGATTCACTCATCACCATGGCACGCGAGGAGGGCCTCACCGTCGAGGAGCGCCGCATCAGCATCGACGACCTTGAAGAAGGGTTCAAGAACAAGACATTGACGGAAGCCTTCGGTTGCGGTACCGCTGCCGTCGTTGCTCCCATTGCTGTCATCAATATTCGCGGTATTGATCACGCCTTCCCTCCGGTTGATCCCAACAGCATCCAGCAGCGACTGAAAAACAAGTTGCTCAGCATACGGACGGGCGCAGAACCCGACCGCCATGGATGGAACTCCATCATTCGCTAATCTTGCTTAGGGATGAAGGCAGCGATCTTTAAAGGTAGCGCCACGCCGCTCTATGTCGGTGAGTTTCCAAAACCAAAACCTGTCAAGGACCAGGTGCAAATCCAGTTGCAGGCCGCAGCACTCAATCACCGTGACCTGTGGATACAGGAGGAGCAGCCAAGCGTCCAACGGCCCGAAGGCATCGTTCTAGGCTCTGATGGCGTAGGTGTTATAACGGATGTCGGAGAAGACGCCGATCCTCTGCTGGTCGGTGCTGAAGTCATCATCAATCCCAGCATGGAATGGGGTGCCAACCCCTTCGTACAGGGTGATACGTTTAAGATCCTTGGATTCCCGGACCATGGAACCCTTGCGGAGTACATCACAGTATCCAAGAAGCATATTCTGGAAAGGCCTGAAGGGCTTACGGTGGAAGAATGTGCGGCGCTCCCCCTCTCCGGGCTTACCGCCTATCGGGCCCTGTTTTCAAAAGCTCGCCTCCGGGCAAAAGAAAAGGTGCTTATAACGGGCATTGGTGGTGGTGCGGCCTTGTGGGCCCTGACCTTTGCCGTTGCCTATGGTGCGAAAGTCTTCGTGACGTCAGGATCGGATGATAAAATCCAACGGGCGGTGGCGCTCGGTGCCGTGCAAGGCTTCAATTACAACAATCCCGCATGGGCTGAAGAAGCAGCAAAGGTCGCCGGAGGTTTCGACATCATCATTGACAGCGCTGGGGGCGATCAGTTTCAAAAGCTGGTGGAGCTCGCCATGCCCGGTGGCCGCATTGTCAACTTTGGACGTACGGCCGGCGCGATGACACAGGTGCCTACACGATTGCTGTACTGGAAGCAGCTCTCCATCTTCGGCAGCACCATGGGCACACGTGACGAATTCCTGTCCATGCTCGACTTCGTGGAAGGTCGCCAGTTGAAGCCAGTCATTGATTCCGTGCACTCGCTGGACCAGGTGCCGAAAGCGTTTGAGCGGATGAAGTCCAAAGACCATTTCGGGAAAATTGTTATCCGGATCCGCTAGGGATTCATTCATTTACGTAGTGTTCACGCTAACCGTACTTTGCGCATGAAAGCTTTTTCAAAGACCGACAAAACCACCATCACCCGCCTGCCCAAGCGCGGCAGTTACGATCAGGATACCATTTATGCTATACTTGACGAAGCCCTTTATTGCACACTTGCCTGGTCGGATAACGGGCAGCCATACCAGATACCTACGGGGTTCTGCCGTATCGGCGATAAGGTCTATGTCCATGGGTCTGTGGGAAGTCATTATATGCGTCAATTGGCCGAGAAGAAATTACCTGTGTGTCTCAACGCCACGCTCATCGACGGACTGGTCCTTGCCCGTTCTGCATTTCATCACTCGGTCAACTACCGGTCGGTGGTGCTCTTCAGTATTCCTGAGCTCGTAACCGACAAGGGCGAATTGTACACGGCACTGGAGGTGTTTACCGAGAAGATGTGTCCGGGACGATGGGCCGATGTTCGCAAGCCAACCGATAATGAATGGAAGGCCACCATGGTACTTTCCTTCAGGATTGAAGAGGTATCGGCGAAGGTGCGTACCGGAGCGCCCAAGGATGATGAAGAAGACTACGACATGAATGTATGGGCCGGTGTGCAGCCATTGTCACTGGTGCGTGGCTCTCTGATTCCTGATCCTGCACTCAAAGCCGGGGTCTCTATTCCTTCCTACCTTCGATCATGAGTCCTTCCGCGCTGAAATCACTTTGTCTTCGCCTCAAAGGCACCACCGTGGATGTAAAGTGGGGAAATGACTTGTGCTATCTGGTGGGAGAGAAAATGTATTGTGTCCATGGTCTTGAGGGCGCATTCAAAGTATCCTTCAAGGTGACACCCGAGGAGTATGCAACCCTCATCGAACGCCCGGGAATTGTTCCAGCACCCTATGTATCGAGGTATCACTGGGTTCTCGTAGAAAATCCCGCCGCATTGCAGTCATCCGAATGGAAGCGTCTTATACAGCAATCCTATCAGCTCGTTGTCGATAAACTACCGAGCAAGATGAAGCCCTGAGCCCTTTGCCGGCGCCGTCCCTGTAAACGGCCGTCCGGTGCCGATAAAAAACCTTATCTTTGCGCACCCACTGGTCAAAATTCATTGAAAACAAGGGTTTTCCATTGAACTTTACGCCGGGCAAGAGGGTTAGTCTAATCAGGAACCGTAATTACCATTCTTAATTTCAATCATACATGGGCAGACCTCCGATCCTTCCGAAAAAGAAAAAAGACGGCTACTATATCGAAATCCGAAACAAGGGAGCCAAGTCAGGCACGATCATCATCCGCGATTCTGAACAGGCGATGATGCAAGCTGCGAAGCAATACGAAACCACCAAGGATGTGTTTATCCTCGGCAAGCACGAGAACGGTAAACGCGTTGAAGAAGGTAAGAAGAAAGTGAAGGCGTAGCCCCTTAGGCACGCTCCATTTTTCTTAATGCTTAGCTAGAACGGAAGGTCGTCTGCAGAGGCAGCACTGTTGCCTGTTGCAAAGGGCTCATCCCCGATAGGGTCTACAACACCAGCGCCGGCATTCCCTGATTTTTCAAGTTTCCATGCACGGGCTTCTGTGTACCAGCGGCCGTTGTACTCACGGCTCTCCAAATCCACAGATACATTCACCAGGTCGCCAACGGCCACCCCGAACTGCTCAACCTTGTCACCCCAGGCGCTGAGGCAAACCTTTTTGGGATACTGTGCTTGTGTCTCTACGATGAACTCCTGTTTCTTCCAGGGTCCTTTTTTACCCATGCCCGACGCCATCGGCAGCAGCTGGATAACTTTTCCTTTTAGCTCCATACTCATGTTGCAATGTTACTACTTTTCCCTGATCCTTTTGAAGAAGGCATCCATAAGCGTCTTGCTTTCCTGATGCTTAACGCCCTTGATTACCTCAGTCTTTGGGTGCAGCAGGGGTGATTTAACCAGCTGGTAACCCCGCTGTACATCCTCGGCGCCAAAAACAAGCTTCTGCAACTGAGACCAGTGAAGAGCCCCCGCGCACATGGGACAAGGCTCCAGCGTAACATACAGCGTACACTCATCCAGGTATTTTGATCCGAGGTAGTTGGCCGCTGCCGTTACCGCGAGCATTTCCGCGTGTGCCGTGGCATCGTTAAGACGCTCGGTCTGATTATGTGCACGGGCAATGATCTTATTCTGGCAAACCACGACGGCACCAACAGGAATCTCGCCGTCATCAAATGCTTTCTGCGCCTCCTTCAGGGCTTCCCGCATAAAATGCTCGTTGCTGTGGGGTTCCATCGGTGTGGGTATTGTGCAACGACCTACCTACCCATGGACCCGTTCACCTGGATCCGCTTCATCATCTCGTGCGCGATGGGCTGCCATTCCTCCTTCTGCTCTTTTGGGCAAGCGAAGGTGAACACAAGGGTCTTGTCATTCAACAAGAGGTACTGAATGTACGTGTATTTCAAAATCGGATCCTGCTGTCCTTGCTTACGGGGGTCACCGCTGGTGCGGGATTCAAATTCAAAGAAGATGAATTTCTTCTTGTTGATCATTTGGGTGCCTTCACTGATCATATCAAGCCGGTCATAGAGGTTCTGCAGGCTGGCTCTGAAAAACTTGCTGGCCAGTTCCGTGTCACCGTCGGGCCAGGTGGTGGCGCTGATGTTGACACTGAAATCCGTAACCCTGTCTGTATTGGTAAACGCTCCGAGCGGTGCCCGGACCGAGGGAAAGCGCTGGGCCATGTCCTCGGGCGTCATCGGCAGCATGTTGTCCGGAACAGAAACGGTTACCCCTTCCGGCAGTTTGTTCTTCACCCACTTCGTCGGAGCGAAGGCGGTGAGCAAAAAGAGGGATATGAACGCCGTGGTTTTCATCATACGCTCTAACGTTAACGAACCGGTTTATTATTAACTTGCACGCCCAAAATTAACGAAATTAACATGCTTCGGACCCATACGTGCGGCGAATTACGGTTTAAGGATGTTCAACAGCAGGTAACGCTGACCGGCTGGGTCCAGCGCACCCGCGACAAGGGGAGCCTGATGTGGATTGACCTCCGCGACCGTTATGGGATCACTCAACTCTTCCTGGAAGACGGCAAGTCCGCCCCGGAGCTCCTGCAGACAGCCCGCCAGCTTGGCCGCGAGTTTGTGGTGAGCGTAACGGGCACCGTTGTTGAACGGATGTCGAAGAACGACAAGATTTCTACCGGCGATATTGAAATCCGTGTGGAGTCGCTGACGATCCTCAATCCGTCAAAAGTTCCTCCCTTCACCATCGAGGAAGATACCGACGGTGGTGACGACCTTCGGATGAAATACCGTTATCTGGACCTCCGCCGTACACCGGTGCGTGAGAGTCTACAACTACGGCACAAAATGGCTCAGCAAACGCGCGCCTACCTCGACGGACAGCAGTTCATCGAAGTGGAGACGCCTGTACTGATCAAATCCACCCCCGAAGGTGCCCGTGACTTTGTGGTGCCATCGCGCATCAACAATGGAGAGTTCTATGCGCTGCCTCAGTCACCGCAGACATTCAAGCAGCTGCTGATGGTATCGGGATTTGACCGCTACTACCAGATTGTAAAATGTTTTCGTGATGAAGATCTGCGCGCCGATCGCCAGCCCGAGTTCACCCAGATCGACTGCGAGATGGCCTTTGTCACGCGTGAGGATATCCTCAACACCTTTGAAGGATTGATCCGTCATCTCTTCAAGACGGTGAAAGGAATCGACTTGCCATCGCTACCCCACATGACCTATGCGGATGCGATGAGCAGCTATGGCTCCGACAAGCCGGACACACGCTTCGAAATGAAGTTCACCGACCTCACCACACTGGCGAAAGGCAAGGGCTTTCCGGTATTCGACAGTGCCGAACTTGTAGTGGGAATTTGCGCCAAAGGTGCGGCCACGTACACACGCAAGCAACTTGACGAACTCACCGAATTTGTCAAGCGCCCCCAGATCGGCGCCAAGGGTCTTGTGTATGTGCGCTATGAGGCTGGTGGAGTCATCAAATCGAGCGTGGACAAGTTTTATGATGAAGCCGCATTGAAGACATGGGCATCCGCTTTCGAGGCCCAGCCAGGCGACCTGATGCTTATCCTGGCCGGAAACGCAGACCAGACGCGCAAGGCCCTCGGGGAACTACGTCTGCTCATGGGCACACAGCTAGGCCTTCGCGACAAGAACACGTTCTCGGCATTGTGGGTCATCGACTTCCCGCTTCTTGAGTGGGACGCGGAGTCCAACCGCTTCAACGCCATGCACCATCCGTTCACTTCACCCAAGCGCGATGACCTTCATCTGCTCGACAGTGACCCGGGCAAGGTCAGGGCCAATGCCTACGATATGGTGATCAACGGAACTGAAGTCGGCGGCGGATCCATCCGGATTCACGACCGGCCGACGCAGCAGCTGATGTTCAAGAAACTTGGCTTCACGGAAGAAGAGGCGAAGAAACAGTTTGGCTTCCTGATGGAGGCTTTTGAGTATGGAGCACCGCCGCACGGAGGTATTGCCTTCGGCTTCGACCGTCTCTGCTCGCTCTTTGGCGGCGTCGACAGTATCCGCGACTTCATTGCTTTCCCAAAGAACAATGCCGGACGCGATACAATGATTGATACGCCATCGACCATCTCGGAGCAGCAGTTGAAAGAGCTGGGAATCGCCGTTGTAAAATAGGGATGGCTATTAGCTGTTAGCCGTTGGCATTTGGCAGATTTATCCAAACGCCATTGGTGGGTATCTAGTCCGTTTGCATTACGCTGCCAATACCCAAAAGCAAAAAGCCAATCGCCACTCCCCCCTCACACTAAGAGTCGGATCGTCTCGTTGGCGTCGATATTGATATCGTCTTCGCCCACCTGATCAAAGGGATCTTCCAGATGATCCTGGATGTTGTCGAGGCTGACGAGGATGAAACTGTAGAGCACCGGCATTACATATTCCAGGCTTGCGGAGAAGTCGTGGAACGTGCTGGCAAAGTAGGGTCCGTAGAGGATCGGGAATACATAGATGAACACTTTGCTGTATGTGCGCAGCGTAATGGGTGTGCGATACTGGTAAATGATTTTCAGGTTATCGAAAGCGATGACCATTTTGCTGAGGTACTGGCTCACCCGCGAAATCTCGCCGCTCTGAACGCCGTATTTCCTCAACTCCATGGTGATCTCAGAAAGCTTTGAGAATAGCTTGTAAAATTCTTCTTCCCGGGATGCCCAGTCCTTCTTCTCGCTGGTCAGCAATTCCTTCGTACGCTGGACCATTTCATTGGTTAGCTCCCTGGTGCGGGTGGCTAGGTCGTTGCCCTTATCCGTTGGCCAGTCGCGGGTGGCAAAATACAATGCGATCGCATGGCCCCGGAAGTCCGCCCAACGCTGGAGAGCCGTTTCACGACGGTTATAGGCCGATCCAATAGAGAACACTACCGGGAAGACGATGGCTACGCCGACGAGCATGTCGGGGAACTTTGCAATAAATCCGTAGGTAAAGCAGAGGTACGTGCAAAGAACAGAGAGGCCGGTGATGATGAAGGTCTTGTAATTGATGATCAGTGCGAAACTTCGGAATATCCGTTTCATGGGTTGGTAGAATTACACCCCGAAGTTAACAAATTGTTAAGTGATATTCATGATTCCGTAACGCTACGCATCGCGCTTCACCACGGTAGCACTGGCCTGTGCCACGGGGAACAACACCAGATCGGCAATTACGACGTGCGGCGGTCGTGTCAACACATACAGGATGCTGTCGGCGATGTCATCGCCTGTCAATGGCTCAAGCCCCTTGTACGGTGTTGCCGCTCGGTTCTCGTCTCCTTTGAATCTTACGAGCGAGAACTCCGTCTCTACCAGCCCAGGGTTGATTTGGGTCACCTTGATTCCGGCGGTATTGAGGTCGATGCGCATGCCGCGGCTCAGGGCATCCACGGCAAATTTGCTGGCGCAGTATACATTGCCGCCGGCGTACACTTCCCGACCGGCGATGGATCCGATGTTGATCACATGCCCAGACTGGCGCTGGACCATACCCGGGAGAATCTCTCGCGATACATAGAGTAGTCCTTTCACATTGGCATCGATCATGGCCTCCCAGTCATCGATGTTTCCAGTCTGTATGGGATCAAGTCCATGCGCACCTCCCGCGTTGTTGATAAGCACATCAATCTTCTTCCAGCCCTCAGGCAGTGACTGCAATGCAGAAGCCACTTCCTTGCGGTTGCGGACATCAAAGGTGAGCGTTGTTACTTCCGTTTTAACCGACAGCTCCTGCTGAAGTTGCTTCAACCGGTCTGCGCGACGACCGCAAAGGATGAGCCTGAAGTTGTTTGACGCGAGCAGGCGCGCTGTGGCCTCCCCGATACCGGCCGTAGCCCCGGTGATCAATACGGTACGTTGTGTTGCCATTACTGAAAGATGAAATAGACGGAGATCGTGTTGGTGTTGACGTACTTCAACGGCGCATTGTATGCCGTTGATTCCGACCCCAGCATGTTGACGATGCCACGGGAGAACCGAATCTCCTGAGAAAGTTTGAAGAGGGGAAAATAGAAGTCAAAGCCAATGCCGGCATCCAGACTGAGGTTGAATCGATTGATGGAAATGGACTCCGTTGTTGATTCCGCGTCATTTTTTCCCGAAGCCTCAACGCCCGGTGTAAATCCTCCTACCATATACATGCGCACATTGCCACGTCGCATGGATTTGTATTTGAGCAACACCGGTATTTCCACCATGGTGGTCTCTACCAACTGCTGTTTACTGGTGTTGTCGGTGAAATAGTATGTCAGCTTGTGGTTGTAGAAGCCGGCTTTGGGTGTGATGCGCAGGTCGAGCATTTCGTGCAGGCGGAGGTTGACGAGGAAGCCCAGTGAAAATCCGCTGGAGAAACTTCCCTGTACGGAGTGAACTGTATCGAAACTCTGGGTGACGAACTGATCGGCGTACTTGATCTCGTAAGCCGAGGTGTGCAGTCCGATCATAAAGCCATAGCTGAGCTTGCGTCGGTCGAACTCCGGGTTGTTGCGTGGCGCCCACTTGAAGTGCTGGGCTTCCGCAGCAAAGGCCACGAGGAAGAGGGCGGCTACTTGGAGCCCCAGTACAGTGAACTTATGCCGAAGGTAAGTGGATCGCATTGCGGATTTTTATATCCTACACCGGAGAGGACGTTGAGAAAATCAGCTCCATCCGGAAAGGCCTTGACAGATTCCGGGAGGTAGCGGTATGCTGAAGAATCCCGTGAAACCCAACGGCCAATCGTCGGCAAGATGGCGGTAAAATAGACGTTGTACAACTGCTTCATCGGGAATTTTGACGGTCTGGAGAATTCGAGGATGACCACCTGCCCGCCCGGCTTCACCACGCGCAGCATCTCGGACAGTCCCAGCTCCAGATTCTCAAAGTTCCTCACACCAAAGGCAACGATGACGGCATCAAAAAAATTATCCTCGAAGGGAAGTTTCTCTGAATCGCCGTTCAGCAGCTCGATACGGTCACCCAGTTTGCGGTCGGTCAGCTTCTTCCTTCCCACCTCCAGCATCCCATCGGAGATATCGACGCCGATGACACGGTCGGGGTTGAGGGACAGGGCCTCGATGGCGAAGTCACCGGTGCCCGTCGCGACATCCAGGATACGCTTGGGCTTGCTGGCGGTGAGCAGTCGAATGGCCTTCTTACGCCATGCGATGTCGATACCCATGCTGAGAAAATGATTGAGGAAGTCATAGCGCCCGCTGATGCTGTTGAACATGCGGGCCACCTGCTGCTTTTTCGCTCCCGGATCTTCCTTGTATGGTACGACGACACCCATAATCTGCTTTTCTTCGCTATTGGTTCTGCGCTACGATTTACAACTTTTACCTGACAAGAGCGACGGCCCGCTCACCACAAAGGGCAAATCACCAATCTTATGGGTAATATTGCACCACGCATCATGAACATCACGACCGCCGATTTTGTTATCAGTAATACCAACCCATCGCTCTGCCCGGCGCCGAACAAGAAGGAATTTGCGTTTATCGGGCGATCAAACGTAGGCAAGTCGTCGCTCATCAATCTGCTGGTCAATCGCAAAAATCTGGCGAAGACATCCTCCACGCCGGGAAAGACCCAAACCATCAATCACTTCATCATCAACAATGCCTGGTACCTCGTCGACCTGCCGGGCTACGGCTATGCCAGCATCAGTCGGTCGAAGAGCCAGTCGTGGGGACCCATGATCGAGATGTATCTGAAGAAGCGTACCAATCTGATGACCACATTCGTGCTGCTCGACCCGCGCCTCGAGCCGCAGCCCATCGATTTGGATTTCATACAGTGGATGGGCACGCAAGGCATCCCCTTCTCGCTGGTCTTCACGAAAGTCGACAAGATCTCCCGTGGCCAACTGGCGCAGACCAGGACCCTATGGGAAAAAAAACTCAGTGCCTCGTGGGAAGAACTTCCCCTGATGTTCATGACATCGGCCACGGACCAACGTGGGAAGGATGAACTACTCGCTTACATCGAGTCGCTGTTGGCATCCGATTAATTCTTACTTTTGCCCGCGAAGCTCAATACCCTATGGAATTAAAAGATCTGGCAAGTGTTTCTGGCAAAGGCGGATTGTTCAAAGTGTTGAAACCGGGCAAGGCCGGCATGATTCTCGAGTCACTCGACGACACCAAAACCCGGATTGTGGCCAGCGCCACCACGAAGATTTCTTTGCTCGACGAAATCTCCATCTACACGCGCACGAAAGAGGGCACCACGCCGCTGGTTGATGTGCTGCGCAAGATCCAAAAAGAGTTCGATGGCGATCTGGGAGTTGATGGCAATTCCGATCCTTCAGAATTGAAAGCGTTTATGAAGTCGGTGCTACCGGATTTTGATGAAGAGCGGGTCTACGTCTCTGATATCAAAAAGCTGGTGAAGTGGTACCTCGCGATTCGCGTTGCTGCCCCAGAAATTCTTGCCGATGCACCGGCGGCCAAGGCCGAAGGCTAAGACACGAAGGACCCCGCCTTCTCCACCATCTTCTTTGAGCCCACATAGAACGGCACGCGCTGGTGAAGGGCATTCGGCTGGATGCTCATGATTCTGTTCTTGCCGTCTGTGGCGAGACCACCGGCCTGTTCGGCGATGAAGGCCAGTGCATTGCACTCGTACATCAGGCGAAGCTTCCCATTCTTGTCTTTGGCTGTAGCCGGGTAAATGTATATCCCGCCCTTCAGCATGTTGCGGTGGAAGTCGGCGACCAGCGAACCGATGTAGCGCGCCGTGTAGCCACTCTGCTTGCAGTGGTTCAAATAGTTCGTCACCGCCGGCGCGAACGAAAGCGCTTGTCCTTCATTGATGGAAAAGATTTTGCCGTCTTCCGGCATCGTCATGTCGGGGTGCGACAAGAAGTATTCTCCGAGCGTGGGTTCATACGTAAACCCATTGACCCCGTGACCCGTAGTATAGACCAGCATGGTGGAAGAACCGTAGAGAATATATCCAGCCGCCACCTGCTCGGTACCGCGTTGCAAAATGTCCTCCTGTTGAATAGGGGTGCCTACCGGACTTCTTCTGCGATAGATCGAGAAGATGGTGCCGATGGATACATTGACGTCGATGTTGGATGATCCGTCCAGCGGGTCGATAGCGATGACGTACTTGCCGTCGTTGTTCAGGTCGACGAACGATTCTGTCTCTTCGGAAATCAGGGCGCACACTTCGCCGCCTTTGGTGAGGGCGCGTGTGAACCGGATGTTCGCCAGAATATCCAGCTTCTGCTGGTTTTCGCCTGTCGAGTTCTGAGAACCCAAGCCACCCATGATATCGATCAGTCCGGCCTTGTTTACCTCGCGGTTCACCACCTTGGAGGCCAGCGCGATGTCGCGGAGCAGTTGTGACAGCTCGCCGCTGGCATATTGAAACTGCCCCTGGTTGTTTTTGATAAACCGGTCGAGGGCGACGCCGATCGATTCTGCTATGCGGGATTCTTCCATAAAAAGTGAGTAATTCGCGGGGGGATTTCCGCACTAAAGTTACACAGAATGGACGTCCCGCAACCCGGAAACGCATGAATTATCCTTTTCACGTCTTCAAGTTCGGCGGTGCTTCCGTGCGGCATGCCGCGGCGATACGCAATGTTGCCGCTATCGTACGGCCGTACAGCGACCAGCACCTTCTCGTCGTTGTGTCGGCCATGGGAAAGACGACCAACGCATTGGAGCGGGTGGTAAGTGGGTTTCTAGGAGGCAAGGATTTCAGTCTGGAGCTGGATGAACTCCGCAACTACCATCTCGGCGTGATGAAGGACCTATTCCCCGCCGGCCATCGCGTGTGGAAGATCATCGCTGAGCTGTTTGACACACTCCCCTCGCGAATGCAAAAGGGTCAGCCTCCCGATCAGGTGTACGACCAGGTAGTATCGCAAGGCGAGATTATTGCCACACGCATTGTTTCCGAGTTTCTTATACACGATGGACTTCCCGCCCAGTGGGTTGACGCGCGGGAGTATATACGAACCGACGCCACGTATCGGGAAGGAAAAGTCGACTGGCCGGAAACAGAAAAGAGGATTCAAACCCTCGCCCCGAACCTCAGCGACCACATTATCGTCACGCAGGGATTTATTGGCGGCAACCCTGACGGCTTTACCACCACTCTGGGTCGCGAGGGCTCCGACTACACGGCGGCCATTTTTGGGTCGTGCCTGCCCGCCGACAATGTGACCATCTGGAAAGATGTGCCTGGTGTGATGAATGCCGATCCGAAGCGCATTCCAGAGGCGGTGGCCTTTAACGAACTGCCTTTCCGCGAGGCCGCCGAGATGACGTACTATGGTGCGTCGGTGATACACCCGAAGACCATCAAGCCGCTCGCCAACCGGAACATCCCGCTGCTGGTAAAGAACTTCGATGACCCATCGCTGCCGGGAACCCGCATCCATGAAACCCGTGTACAAAAGCTCCCGCCATTGATTGTCTTCAAAGAGAATCAATGCCTGATTTCGTGCTCCGTCACCGACTATACCTTCGTCGACGAGGGCCAGCTTAGCCTAATCTTCCGCGCCGTGTCAGAGCAGAACCTGAAGATCAACGTCATGCAGAATTCTGCCATCTCCTTTTCCTTCTGTGTCGACTTCCGTGAAGACAAGGTGCTGCGGCTCATCGATGTGCTTTCGGAACACTTTGAGGTGTATTACAACACCGGACTGACGCTGATTACCGTGAAGAATTATGACGACGCTACCTATTCAAAATACAGCGGTGAGCCTGGGGTGATTCTGGAGCAGTCATCGCGGTCGACATTGCAAGTGTTGGTGAAGCGCTGAGGAGAGTAGTAAGTAGTAAGGAGACAGGAGACAGGAGCAGTCAATTGACATGTCTCCCTCCTAACTCCTAACTCCTATCTCCTACAAGCACCAGTTGCTGAATCAACCCATCCACCGACCGATCCAGAATCTCGAATACTTCCTGGAAATCTTGCTCGCTCCCGTAATAGGGATCAGGCACATCGCCCTCGCCCATGGGGTCGAAGGTGCGCATCAGGGCAATCTTGGGGTGATGGGCAGGATCGCTGAGCGACAGGGCTTGCTTCAGGTTCTGGTGGTCCATCACCAGTATCTTATCGAACGAGGCAAAGTCCTCACGTGTCAGCTGTCGCGCGATGTGTTGCATCTTCACTCCGTTCTTCCAGGCGTTCTTCACGGTACGGTGATCCGGTGTATCTCCTACGTTGTAGTTGCTCGT
The DNA here is from genome assembly GCA_964392375.1 of uncultured Ohtaekwangia sp. Classification (GTDB taxonomy): domain Bacteria; phylum Bacteroidota; class Bacteroidia; order Cytophagales; family Cyclobacteriaceae; genus ELB16-189. The sequence goes on from CAYMPU010000121.1 coordinate 36,493, forward strand.
GCCGCAGGAGTCGGCATGAAACCTGCCGCTGTGCCCGAGCGCGGCGGTCTTGTGGATGAAGAGGGCTTCCGCAAGAGGAGAGCGGCAGATGTTGCCGAGGCAGACGAAGAGGATGCGCA
>CAYMPU010000122.1:0-14391 GCA_964392375.1 uncultured Ohtaekwangia sp.
CATGATTTTCTGCGCCCAGGACACGTACGTCTCTTCCAACTTCTCCAGCGGCACCACCTTGTTGACGAGTCCCATGCCGAGCGCTTCGGTGGCATCATATTGATCGCAGAGATACCAGATTTCGCGGGCCTTCTTCTGCCCGACAATGCGGGCGAGGTAGGAGGCCCCGAACCCGCCGTCAAAACTGCCGACTTTCGGACCCGTCTGGCCGAAGCGTGCGTTCTCCGCAGCGATGGTAAGATCACAGACTACATGGAGCACGTGCCCGCCACCGATGGCCCATCCCGCCACGGCGGCAATAACAGGCTTGGGAATAGAACGAATAAGCTTTTGAAGATCCAGCACGTTGAGTCGCGGCACGGTGTCCGCGCCGACGTATCCGCCGTGACCCCGTACCGACTGGTCGCCACCGCTGCAGAATGCACGTCCGCCCTCACCCGTAAGAATCACCACCCCGATCTCCGCGTCTTCACGACACAACTCCATGGCATTGATCATCTCTTTCACGGTAAGCGGGGTGAACGCATTGTGAACATCGGGACGGTTGATGCTGATCCGGGCAATGCCCTGATATTTCTGGAAAAGAATTTCCTTGTATTCCTTGATAGGCTGCCAGGCGTAGTTAAGCTTCATAACTCTTCTTTATCTGTTTTCTAAACGATTCAAAAATGGATTTGTTAAGTGACTGTGAAGATTCAAGTTCGAGAATCTTCGCGTTGCGGTCCGTCTGGAAGAATTCTTTCAAGGACGCTGTGTGGCCCTCACTGTAGCTGAATCCAAATTCCTCGGCCAGGGGCTTTGCCTTCAATGCTTGCCGCGTTACAAAGAACTCCTCGGCTTCGGGAAGCCCCGAAGGACCATCGATCATGTTGAAGATGATTCCACCATGGTTGTTGAGGACAACGACAAACAAGTTTGCCATCGGGTAATTGTGCCAGAAAGCGTTGCGGTCATAAAAGAAGGCCTGATCTCCCGTCACCAGTACGTTTGGAATTGTCGATGTCAGCGCATGACCAACGGCGGTGCTGGTACATCCATCAATACCACTGGTTCCCCGGTTGCCGTACACGTGCACATGCGTCTGTTGTCCGGTAAGACCAATATGATTGGCATAACGTACACTCATGCTGTTGGCCAAGTGGAGGTTGCAGTGTTCCGGCAGCGCCTTCATCACCTGGCGCAATAGTGCAAACTCGCCTTGTACGTGCTTCTTGAAGAATTCGTCAATGTTGTTACGCGCCTGACTTTCGTGCTGAACCCATTCATCGGAATAGACGCGTCGGGAAACTTGCTGCTCAGGCGAGCGCCGTGTCAACTCGGAAAAGAAGTAGTCAGGCTGTACCCGAATGATCCGTGTGAGGGATTGAAATGTGTCAGGAACATCTCCGTTCACTTGCAAATGCCAGTGTTCGCGGGGTGCATACTTGCGGAGGAATAGTTTAAGATTCTTGGCCACGAGTGACTGACCGAATGTTATGAGCAGGTCAGGCTTGAGCGAGAATTTCAACTTCTCCGGCATCTGCCCAAGAAAGGCATCGGCATGACGGTTGAAAAAGGGGAGGCCATGGAGGTTGCTGAGAATGTCACCGGCCATGGGCCAACCTTGGCTCCCATGAAACGCTTCAAGCGTTTGATGCAAGTGATGTGTCGGTGGTAGCTGTCCGGGTACGATCAGGATCTTCCTGAACGCATTCAGGGATTGTATGATTTCGTTCCACTGGTCTTCATTCAACGAGGGGTTTCCTGGAGTCGTATTGAATACACGCGGAGGAGATAAGGTGTGTTCCTTTTCTTGAACCGAAGGGTAGAGTGGTTCGCGGAACGGGGCATTGATATGTACCGGCCCACGGGGCTCCAGAGTGGCGAGGTTAATGGCTTCGTTGCAGGTCCGGTTGGCATGCCAATGGTTATCGTCGTGGGCGTATTCTTGTGGCAGCTCAAAGTATCCTTTAACATGATCGCCATAGATCCGATGTTGCCGTATGGTCTGTCCATCGAGTTGGTCAATCCATTCTTTTGGTCTGTCGGCGGTGATAATGATCAGGGGAATTCGCTGGAAATAGGCTTCGGCGACAGCAGGGGCAAAGTTGTAGGCAGCTGAACCGGAAGTGCAAACGAGGACCACAGGTTTCCCCGTTTGCTGGGCCATGGCCATCGCAATGAAGGCAGCACTGCGTTCATCGCTGAACGTCCAGCAGGTAAAGTGGTTGCTGCGCACGAAGGCGAGGGTGAGGGGTGCGCTACGGGAGCCGGGACACAGGATGACGTGCTCAATTCCTTTCGCGGCGCACAAGGCGGCCAGCTGGTGGGTGACAGTCGAATTCACGGTGCCAAGGTACTACGAGGCTGATTCAGTCCCTAATTACATCCAATAGCGTACGCATCTTGAGCTCCGTTTCCTGCCATTCCTTCTCGGGGTCAGAATCGCCCAGTACACCGGCGCCGGCATAGACCAGTGCCGTGTCGGAAGCCACCTGCATGCAGCGGAGGTTGACAAAGAGATGTGTTTCCTGGTCAACGTTACGTGGGCCGAGGTAGCCGCTGTAGAATTGACGATCGTATCCCTCGTGTTCTTTGAGAAAGGCCAGACTGCCTTCCAATGGCATGCCGCAAACGGCGCTGGTCGGGTGGAGGAGTTGCAGCATGACCGTGCCGAGCTGGGGGTACCGTGTTGCAACCATATCTACTTCAAATTCTGTTTTAAGGTGTACCACATTCCCTGCGACAACAGTCCTCGGTCCACGCTCTTCAAACTCACGGAGCCGTATCTTCTTGAAGCAGTTAATGATGTAACGTTCCACAAGCGCCTGCTCTTCGATTTCCTTTTGTGTCCAGGTGATCGCACGCAGGTCCATTCCCGGAACGTAGCGCTGTGTGCCAGCGACGGCTACCGTGTGAAAGTGTTGTTGTGCATCGACGCTCACCAGCATTTCGGGGGTTGCACCGATCCACGTTCCTGTTAGCGGGCTTGAAAATACGGAAACCATCGCCGATGGGTATCTTGTGCACAACCTGGAGAACAAGGTGGCAGCCTCAAAGTCTTTGGGTAGCGGTACTTCCTTGGACCGCGAGGGGACAACTTTTTCAAATGATCCGTTAAGCACTTCATCACGGCAACGGGCAACCAGTTGTTGATAACCGACCTGATCAATCGAGTTCTGTGTTGGATGGGGGGTAGCGTAGTGTGGTGCCGTTGTACGTTCCTTTGCTGTATCCCTTTTTGTGCTCTGCAGCTTATCCAGAAACTCACCCTTCAGCACGGTGAGTTGGCCCGATTCATACCGGAAGGACTCATCCGCAGGAAGGAATACTTTCTTTTTTCCGGGATCGAAAGGTGCGAAGAGAAAGCCGGGTTCCGTTTCTTCCAGATTGACATCGTGTGTGGTCACTGGTTTCAGGCTGGCGGCAAAGTGCACAGTGGTGGTGGCGGGAAGTCGCCACAAGGCAAACGACAGTCCGCCATCGCGGCAACCGGACAGGGCGTTGCGGAGAAATTCATCAAAATTAATGGCGACAGCGCGCTGAGTGCCTTCGGTCATAGATTATCGCTTGTCAACGATGGCCATCGTTATACGACTAACACAAACGAGTTCCTGTTGTTCATTCGAAATGCGGATTTCCCAAACCTGGGTGCGGTTGCCCAGATGAATAGGTTTAGCTACACCATAGACATACCCGGACTTTACACTCTTGATATGATTGGCGTTAATCTCCAGTCCCACACAGTATTTGTTATTGTCGGTAAGTGTGCACTGAGCGGCCACACTGCCCAAAGTTTCGGCAAGGGCCACTGACGCTCCCCCGTGCAGTAGTCCATAGGGCTGATGGGTACGGTGATCTACAGGCATTTTGGCTTCAATGGTCATGTCGCCCAACCGGGTGATCTCAATGCCCAGATGTTCCAGCATGGTATTCCGCCCCATGGCATTGAGGGTGTCAAGGGTTACGGCGGGATTCATAGCAATTTTCACGGATATGGCGGTTTATGAGCGGTCGGCTATTTTTTTATCTTTGCGGCCGTTGCCGCGTTGACGGGGCCAAATTAGAAGAAATTGATCGCACAAAAAATATACCTGGTCCGGCACGGGCAGACAGATTACAACCTTCAGGGCATCGTGCAGGGCAGCGGCGTTGATGCCTCTCTGAACGATACCGGAAGAGCCCAGGCGCGCGCTTTCTATGAGGTCTACAAGGATGTTCCCTTCGACCGTGTGTATACTTCAGAATTGAAGAGGAGTAAGGAATCGGTTATGCAATTTGCCAGCCGCGGCATCCGTATGGAGTCCATGAACGCCCTCAACGAAATCAGCTGGGGCGCAAAGGAAGGTCAACGGATTACGCCCGACGAAGATGCTTACTACCATTGGATGCTGAAGCAATGGCAGGCGGGGCAAACGCATATTCCCATTGAAGGAGGGGAGAGTCCGGATGCTGTGGCTGTTCGTCAGCAGCTATTTGTCAATGCGCTCCGATCACGCCCAACGGACCGCAACATCCTGGTGTGTATGCACGGACGTGCCATGCGCATACTTTTATGTCAGTTGATGCACTATCCTCTTCGCTCCATGGATATGTTCGAGCATGAAAATCTGTGCTTGTACCTTCTTCACCACAATGGGAACCAATTTACGGTAGAGCTATACAACAACACCGATCATTTGAAGCACCTGCGGTCGGTTGTGCACGGTGGCACCGTTGTGAAAGGCTGATTACTTACCGAGCTGGTCAAGGGCAAACCGAGCCTTGCTATCGATGCCGTTCTTGTATTCATAGCGCTTGTAGCTCAGCGCTTTCTCATAGTATTTCTTTGCGGCAACAAGATCACCCTGAGCCTGGCTGATGTAGCCGAGTTGCAACGCAGCATTGGGTGCAAAGTACCAGGGTCGATCACCTGTCTTTTCGATGGTCTGCAAATAGAGGGTCTTGGCGGCAGGGATATCCTGTGTCTTGTGTGCGAGACGGCCTTTGCGATAGGCAAATTCAGTCGCGTCTTTCTCGTTGGTCAGATCGGCACTGGTAACAGCCTTAACAGCTTCGCGCGCCTCTTTGTAATAGCCGCCATCAGTATAAAACCGGATCTTCAGAATTTTTGCATTTGGGAACACGTCATCCGCCAACATGGCTGAAGCATACTTGTCCGGATCGGCGGATGTCCGTCCTGTCGTCTTGGCAACTTCAAAGTTCTTTCTGGCGTTGACTTCGTCGCCCTGCAGGTGATAGCATAGGGCAATTTTATAATAAGAATCTTTCTTGAAGCTCTGGCTGCGATAGCCGCGGATGAATTTCTGGTAGGCGGGAATGGCCTGCGCATAGTCGCCCCGATGCACAAGAGCTTCTGCGCGAAGGTATTCGACGTAGGTCATCTGCAGTCCCTTCGGATGCTTATCAAGATTCTCGATGAGTGTATAGGCTTCGGCACTTTGTGAGTTCTTCATCAGCATGTTGATTCCCAGAAACATGAGAAGACGGCTATCGGGATCCTTCTCCAGGCTCTCCTGGAATCCTTTTGCGGCTTCCCCAAACTGCTGGTTTAGAAATCCCTTGATCGAGAAAAAGACGATGGTGGCCTCGAGGCTGAGCGAGGAGTTTGATGCCCTCAGTTCTTCCAGCGCCTTTTGGCCGACCTTTACAGAGCCCTTCATGCCCAGTAAACTCATGAACCACTGATACTTATCGGGCACCGAGCCGAGCATAACCTGGATGACGCCGTGCGTTTTCTTGATGGGTATGAAGGCTGGATATTTCTTCAAGCACTGCTGTGTCGTCTGGTAGGCCTGGCGGATCGCCAGCACAGCATTCAGCTCCTGACCGAGGTTAAGGAGGTTGAAGCCTCGCTGCAGGCTGATTTCGGCCCGCAGGAAGAGGGTCTCGGCCGACTCGGGCATCTCCGAGAGTTTGTCGATACGTGCCCGCATGTCGCTGTTCATCTTGTCGAAGCGCTTCTCGTCTTCGGTGATGAGAATGTCGGCTGTTTCCGAGAAACTCTGGAGGTACATCTTATGAAGCTCATTTCCGCCCTTGATTTCGGCCAGCTCATGACGGGCCTGATCGATCTGTAGACTCAAGATGAGCTTGTAGATGTTTTCGAGGGCGGGATCAAAACGCCACAGGTTATCCGCACTGGCCGCGGACACCGCACCAAACAAAAAAAAGCAGACCGTGATGGCTGCCTTTTTGAAATTCTGTATGTAGGGACTAACCAACTTTCTTGGTACGTCTTACCGGAGCAGCCTTCTTGGGCTTAACTTCCTCCTCCATGGATTCCATATCCACATCGGCAAGGATACGACCAGAGTGCTCATCGATTACAATCTTTTTCTTCTCACGGATCTCGGCGATCTTCTGAGGAGGGATGATGATGTTACACCCTTCGGCGGCACCACGGACTACGCGTACCACGGCGAGGCCGTTGGATAGATTCTTGCGCAGACGCTCGTAATACTTGAGGAACTTCTCTTCGATTTTCTTGGCTGCCTTATCACGATCCTGAAGGAGCTTCTTCTCCTCTTCCTGACTTTCTCCGGAGATCTCTTCCAGTTCCTTCTTCTTGTTGTCGAGGTCGGCCGTACGTTCGGTGATCAGCGTCTGGATCTTGGAGATTTCAACTTTCTTCTCTTCGATTCTCTCCTTCGCTTCCTTGATGCGTTTTTCACAGATCTGCACCTCGAGTTCCTGTAGCTCGATTTCCTTGGTGATCGCGTCGAACTCGCGGTTATTCTTTACGTTCTTCTGCTGCTCGTTGTATTTCTTTACCAGCTTTTCGGCTTCCTTGATGCCTTCCTTGTTCTTCTTGATGGCATCTTCAATCTCTTTCAGCTCGGCCTCGAACTTGGTCATCCGGACCTTATAGCCTTCAATTTCATCCTCCAGGTCCTGAACTTCGTCAGGGAGGTCGCCGCGGAGCTTGCGGAGCTGGTCGAGTTTGGTATCTATGGACTGGAGCTTTACGAGGTTCTCTAATTTCTGCGTAATTGTCTGATTTTCCATCGTTTAGAGGTAACTTATAGGGTTAGTGACCGATTTTGAAAAATGGCTCGCAAAAGTAGTAAATTTTTCGGTCAGAACCTCCTTTAAGAGGTCTTTCGTAAACTGCTCACTTTCGTAATGCCCAATGTCGGCAATGAGGATTTTACCCTCCGCGTCAAAGAACTCGTGGTACTTGAAATCAGCTGAAACAAAGACATCAGCACCCTGCCTTTTTGCTTCGCCCAACAGGAAACTTCCCGCCCCCCCGCAGACAGCGACACGCCGTATGGAATTCCCCGGCAATTGGGTATGACGAATAACGGATACTTGCATGACCTCTTTCAAACGCTTTAAGAATGCCATTGGTTCCTCATCCCCAGGAAGTTCGCCGATTAGCCCCGCGCCAACTTCCTGGTTGTCGTTCTCAAGCATCGAAAGGTAGTGGGCCACTTCTTCATAGGGATGCGCCTTCCGCAAGGCTTGCAGAACGGATGCCTTTCGCTCCTCAGGAAGCACGACTTCCACTCGGACTTCCTTGACGCGCTCGAGCTTACCCGCTGCGCCGATATGTGGCTTTGCATTTTCGTTGGGCTGAAAGGTGCCCTCACCGATCAACTGAAAACTGCAGTTCTTGTAGTTGCCGACGTGGCCTGCGCCCGCATCGTGCAAAGCCAACATAAGGTCTTCGAGGTTTTTTTCGGGAACAAACGTCACGAGCTTCAGCAGCGTGCCTTTCCGCGGACTGAGTATGCGCGTCTTTGTCAAACCAAGTTTCTCGGCAATCTTCCGGTTCACCCCGTTGTGAATGTTATCCAGATTGGTATGGATGGCGTAGATGCCGATGTCTCTCTTCAGGGCTGCGATCACCGTTCGCTCCACGTAGGTCTTTCCAGTGATGGATTTAAGTCCTTTGAACACGATCGGGTGGTGACTCACGATGAGGTTACAGCCACGTGCAGCGGCTTCTTCCACAACCGGTTCGGTGCAGTCGAGTGAAACAAGTACACTCGTCACAACAGTCTCGGGGTTGCCCACGAGGAGGCCGCTGTTGTCGTACGACTCCTGATAGGCCTTCGGCGCGAGGGATTCCAAAAAAGCCGCAACATCCTTTATCTTTGGCGTTTGCATGAGATAATTTTGGCCTAATTTATTCATAAGCAGGAAGAGATTCCATGAACCTGTTAAAACTCTTGTTGTATCCTTTTGCCGCGATCTACAACGGAGTGATGCGCGTACGGAATCACCTGTACGACATTGGCCACAAGCCTTCCTTTCATTTTGAGACCACTGTCATCGCGGTTGGTAACCTAAACGTCGGAGGCTCAGGCAAGACACCCATGGTCGAGTACCTCGTGCAACTGCTCAGCGATCGCTACCCGACGGTCACGCTCAGCCGGGGATATAAGCGCGAAACAACAGGCTACCGGATCGCGGGAGGCCGGGATACGGCACGCAGCATCGGCGACGAGCCACTCCAGCTGTACCGGAAGTTCGGGGATCATATCCAGGTCGCTGTTGGGGAGGACAGGGTCTATGCTATCCCGAATATCCTCCACGAGTTTCCCGATACGCGCGTGCTGGTGCTTGATGATGCCATGCAGCAACGGTCCATCCGGCCCGACATGACCATACTGCTGACGACGTTTGACCGACCCTTCTATCGAGACTATGTACTTCCATTCGGCCGACTTCGTGAAAGTCGTCGGGGCGCACAACGAGCTGATGCCGTGGTGGTCACGAAATGTTCGCGAGAACTGGATCCGCAGGTGCAAGACGAAATGACAAGACGCATTCAGCGATATGCAGGAGAGCGACCTGTGTTCTTCGCCTATGTCGATTATGCCGATCCTAAACCGCTGCGTGAAGGGGCAACATTGACTTCGAAGGTGATACTGGTTACCGGCATTGCCAACGCTGAACCAATGCGAAAGTATTGTACCGATCGCTTTGAGGTGCTGCGACACTTTCAGTTTGCCGATCACCACCGGTACACCACAGCAGACCTACAGCAGATCGAACTCTTTTGCAAAGAACAAGCTTCCGATCTGGCCCTGATTACGACTGAGAAAGATGTCGTGAAATTGGAAGCGACTGAGTTTTTGCCCTTTTTGGAGCGCTGGAAGTGGTTTTCTTTGCCTATACGGCAGGTATTTGTCAAGGATGGTGCGAAATTTGATGGTCTCGTGCTCGAAGCCGTAAACCGAACCAGCACCGCATCATGATCCAGCCTTCCTCGTTGGTCTCCAGGATAATCTGGATCGGGATGGTCTTGCTCATCACCAGTCCGCTCTTGGCGCAGCGGCAGCGTGGCAAAACTACAGCGCCACGGGTAGGTTCATCGATCGTCGACGATAGTACCCGGATGGTCTATGGACCGGAGACAACGAAATGGACGACCGAAGCCGATTTATTCAAGAACCGACCCAACTACAGCCCCATCGATACTACCATTTCTGAGTACCAGCGATGGACGTATACGGCAAAGTATCAGAATTTCTATCAGGACCTCGGCGTCGTAGGTACTGCACTGAATGAAATCTTTCCGAAATCACCGGATATCATCGGAGCCACCTCAGGGTTTCGATCGTACGCCCCGTACTATGGATCGCAAGAGCCGATCTACTTCGATACAAAGTCTCCTTTCTCACGCTTTCAACTGATCTGGGGCGGCAAGGGGAGAGCCATGACAACGATCGAGTTCAGCCGCAACATTAACCCGCGGTGGAACTTCGGCTTCAACTACCGGCCCATCCTCGTAGAAAAGCAACTGCAATCTTTTTCCAACAATGACATGATGGTGACCAGTCACTATTATGATTTTTATACGACATTCAAATCAAAGAACGAGCGGTACTTTTTGCTCATGAATTTCCGCCGCATGCGACACCAGGTTGCAGAGACGGGCGGCGTGGATATGACGAACCAGGCGCCGGAAGCCATCTACAGTCCCAACGCAAGACCTCTACTATCCAGTACAAAAACCGAAGCGTTTATTGCCAGCGGCCATATTTACCAGCACTATCAGCTCGCCAGCCCGTTTCAGATATATCACATCGCCGACTTCATCAGTGAGGAAAACAGATTCAGCAGCACCGATGACTCAACCAAGTTCGACGGCCTGATCATGGAGGCTGACACCGCCCGGGATTTAGCTACGTTCTCCTCGATGCGCCAAGAGGTTGGCTTCAAAGGGAACTTGGGTAAGGTATATTACAGCACCTACTATAAGCTGCGAACCTATCGCTATGGCAATGCCTACCTCGAAGGAATGACACTTCCGGTCGAGACAAATGGCAATGAGCAGTACCTGGGTGTGCGGGTTGGGCTGCAGCTCGACTCGGTCACCGACTTCTCTGGTGCTGCTGAGTACATGATCGGTGGCTTTTACAAGATCGAAGGGGTGATCAAGAGCCCATGGCTGGATGCTTCCTTCAGGAACACCGTGTCGAAACCAGGATACCTGCAGCAAATTTACCGCGGCAGTCACGACTCATGGGCACAATCATTCACCGGCATCAACATGACACAGGCGAAAGCGATGGTCAAGGTTGGGAACGATAGATTCGGAGTTAAGGCTGGTGGTACCTTCACGTTGCTCGATCACCAGGTTTACTTTAAGGAAGTGACCCCGGGTGCCGACGGGCAGCGGGTGCTCCCTTTTCAATCGTCGGGTAACCAGGTCATACTCTCGCCGGAGATACGCGCTAACATTCGGTTCTTCCGTCATATGTACTTCCGGCCACAGATGATTTACACCAGCATTATCCGGAATGATGACAACATCATCAAGCTTCCGCTCTTCTTTATGAATGCTCAACTGGCCTATGAAAGGCTGGCCTTCAAGGGCAACCTGCAGTTTCAACTTGGCGCCGACTTTCACTGGCGGTCAACCTACCAGGCGTTGGCCTATGATGTTCCCATCCAGTCATTTTATGTTCAGGAGCCCGGCATTAGCGAGTCCTTCCCGCTGGTCGACTTGTTCTTCGCAGGAAAGATGGGCCGCTTCCGTTTCTTTTTCAAGTACAACAACCTGATCCAGGCCTTCACCGGCCTTGGTTACCAACCCACACCATTGTATCCCGGCCAGCGCAGCGTGTTTGACATTGGTTTTGACTTTCAGCTTTTTGACTGATGGAAAAGAATGTTCTTGGGTTGAACATGGCTACTGATCCGCGGTGGGTGAACATCGCGGAAAAGAACTTGAAAGATATTCTCGTTGATCATGCCTACTGTGAGCAGAAGGCTGCATCCTCGTGCATCTCCCTGATCATCCTGTTCCCCGACAAAGACGACCTCGTCGAAATGCTCACGCCGGTTGTGGCTGAAGAGTGGGCGCACTTTGAACGGGTGATGGAGAAGTTACGCGCCCGCGGCTGGTCGCTGGGACCGGCACGCAAGGACGAATATGTGGAGAAGATCAACGGACTCATCAAAAAAGGCGGAAGCCGCGAAGAGCAGTTGATGGAACGCCTGCTCCTCAACGCCCTGATCGAAGCACGAAGCTGCGAACGGTTTCGCCTGTTGTGGAAAGAAATTGGAGATCCGGAATTGTCGACGTTCTATTATGAACTGATGGTCTCGGAAGCGGGCCACTACAAAAACTTCCTTGCCCTGGCACGGAAATACAAGCCGAAGGAGGTCGTGGACAAACGATGGCGTGAAATACTGGAAGGGGAGGCGGAGATTCTGAAAGGGCTCACACCCCGACCCGACCGGATACACTAGGTCTTCTGTTTCTTCTTTTTGGCAGCTGGAAAGAGTACGTTATTGAGGATGAGACGATAGCCTGCGGAGTTCGGATGTAAATTCAGATCAGTAGGGTCTTCATACACCGTGTGCTGGTAGTCTTCGGGGTCATGCCCTCCGTAAAACGTCCAGAAGCCTTTGCCGAAAACTCCGTGGAGGTACTTCGCTTCGTTGATCTGCTTGTTCTCGCCCATGATCACCACATCCGGTTTGATCAGGTGCTTCTTAAATCCTGTCGTCTGTCCGTAAAAACCTTCGATCGCTTTCGTGTGATTCTGCGTCAGCATGCTCGGTATCGGATCCCACTTGGCGGAGAATTCAAAGACCGTAAAGTAATCGTTGTCCTGGCGCAGTCCACGCTCCGGTGCGTTGTTGTCGATGTCGGAGAACTCGTACGTGAAGGGGTCGCGGACAAGGTGAAAGTTGGTGAAGGCTAACGTGTTGTCGTAGTTGAGCTTTTGCTGGGCACCGGGATCAGCAGGGTCGCCGTCGTACATGCGTTCACAGATGTCGGTGCCTTCAGCAGCCAAGGCAATGTCGTAGGAGTCGGTTGCCGAGCACATGGCAAAGAGGAAGCCGCCGCTGCCGATGAATTCTTTAATGCGCTTAGCGACAGCAAGCTTTAGTTGTGAAACCTTCGGGAAGCCATGCTTGCGAGCCATGTCCTCGGCTTCTTTCTGTTGCTCGAGATACCAGGGCATGTTGGCGTAGTTGCCATAGAATTTCCCATACTGCCCGGTGAAGTCCTCGTGGTGGAGGTGGAGCCAGTCGTACTTGGTAAGGTCGCCCTTCATTACCTCGTCATCGAAGACCACGTCGTAGGGGATCTCGGCATAAGTGAGCACAAGGGTAACGGCATCGTCCCAGGGCTGTTTGGACTTGGGGGAGTATACCGCAATCTTGGGATACTTCTCCAGCTTCATGATGTCGTAGTTGAGCGCCGGGCTGGCAATCTCCAGCAGAATCTGATTGGCGACGGCATCGGAGATAATCTCGTAAGAGACCCCGCGCACGGTCAGCTCATTCTGAATGGACGGGTGGAACTTTGTCATAAAACTTCCGCCCCGGTAGTTGAGAAGCCAGTCTACTTCTGCGTCCTTCTTGAGTACCCAATAGGCGATACCGTAGGCCTTCAGGTGGTTGGCCTGCTTGTCGTCCATAGGGATGAAGACATAGTTCGCCCGAGCGGCAGAGAACGCGAATAAAAAGCTAAACAAAACCAGGGTCCGCATCGTTGAAGGGCTAATGATCATGGGCCAAATTAATAGAGACCGCGCTACTGATCCAAAACGCAAAAGAGCGTATTTTTGTGCAGCTAAAGTGATTTTTTCCCGGAATTATGCTTGAAAACATCAAAGAGGGGCTGCGGTCCATCAAAGCCAATATGCTTCGGTCGATCCTGACGGCCGTAATTGTCACGTTTGGAATCATGGCCCTCGTGGGGTCGCTCACGGCTGTCGATGGTATCGGGCAGACCCTGAATGAAAGTCTTTCCACACTGGGTGCCAACACATTCGACATCTGGTCGAAGCGCAACCGGGGCCGCAACCAGGGTGGCGTGAAAGAGAAGACCTACAAGCGCCTCATGATGACTGAGGTCATGCGGTTTGAGGACCAGTTTAATTACCCGGCCACGGTAAGCATCAACGCCGACCTGACAGGCATCGCGGAAGTGAAAAGGATGTCCTTAAAGACCAACCCGAATATCCGTGTTCAGGGTATCAATGCTGACTACCTCACGGTAAAGAACCTCAACCTTGATTATGGCAGGAATTTTTCTCCCGTAGAGATTCAGTATGGCACCAAAGCCGTTGTAATTGGGCGGAAGGTGTATGAGGCTGTCTTTGAAAACAACGAAGACCCGATCGGACAGGAGGTATCGTTTAAAGGCACGCAGTTTCGTGTGATCGGGGTGATGAAAGAGAAGGGCAACCTGGCCGAAGACAATTTTGACAACATGGCCCTCATCCCCCTCATCGTCGCCAACCAGATGGCCTCGGGCAGGGGACTGGACTATAACATTACGATTGCCGTTTCTGATCCTACGAAAATGGACATGGCGATGGGAGAGGCCACCGGTCTGATGCGTTCCATCCGAAGGGATGTACTCGGTCAGCCGAATTCTTTCGAACTTGACAAGAGTGATACGCTCGATGAGTTGAACCAGCTTATGAGCATCATCACCTGGGTGGGCTTGGGTATTGGTTTCATTACGTTGTTGGGATCATCCATCGCGCTCATGAACATCATGCTTGTATCCGTCACCGAGCGCACCCGCGAGGTGGGTATTCGCAAAGCATTGGGAGCGACACCGATGAAGATTCGTCAGCAATTTATTGTGGAGGCCATTGTGGTGTGCCTCCTCGGCGGCATCGCGGGCGTCCTTCTTGGCGTCGCAATTGGAAATGCCGCTGCGAGATTCATGAACATGGCCTTTGTCCTTCCCTGGCTATGGATGTTCGTCGGCATCGTCGTCTGCGTGGCCGTGGGATTGTTCTCAGGCTACTATCCGGCCAACAAGGCTGCGAAGCTGGATCCGATTGAGTCGTTGCGGTTCGAGTAACGTATTTTTAAGATATAATTTCTTTTCTTTGCGGCCCCGGAGAGGTGCCAGAGTGGCCGAACGGGGCGGTCTCGAAAACCGCTATACTCGCAAGGGTATCGAGGGTTCGAATCCCT
>CAYMPU010000123.1:0-10928 GCA_964392375.1 uncultured Ohtaekwangia sp.
CTTCGAGGCTGGCGGCCTTGATCTTCTTTAGTGATTTGAAGTGACTAAGTAGTGTATCGGTTGCTGTTTTACCGATGCCAGGTATTCTTTCCAGAGCAGTAAAGATGGTAGACTGACTTCTCTTCTTGCGATGAAAGGAAATGGCAAAGCGGTGGGCCTCATCCCGAATGTGTTGGATTAACAGGAGTCCTTGAGACTTCTTGTGAATATGAAGCGGAAGCGGATCCTCTGGATAGTAGATCTCCTCCAGTTTCTTGGCAATTCCGATAATAGGGATCTTGCCATAAAGGTCCAGTTTTCGAAGTGCCTCCGTGGCGCTGCTGAGTTGCCCTTTTCCACCATCAACGATGATCAGGTCCGGAAACTCCTCGTTTTCGGATTGCAGCCTTGAGTAGCGGCGACTGACAATTTCATGCATGGAGGCAAAATCGTCTGACCCGATGACGGTCTTGATATTGAAGTGCCGGTAGCCGGCCTTGTCGGGTTTGCCTTCGACGAATCGTACCATGGACGCTACCGGACTTGTTCCCTGAAGGTTGGAGTTGTCGAAGCATTCGATGATACGTGGGGCACGCTGCAGGCGCAAGTCCTTCTGTAGGGTCTCAATCGCTTCCTGCTGGCGGGTCTTGGCGCCTTCACGAGCTGCCTCCTTCTTCACTTTTTGGTAAAGAGCATTCTTCAGGGATAGATCGATCAGCTGTCGCTTATCACCAATTTGAGGGACAATGTTCTCAATGCCTTGGTCAGCAACGGGAAGGGGAATGTTGCTGAAGATTGCCGTGTTGGTGCTGTGGAGTTCCGTACGAACCTGGTGAGCCACCATGGCAAGGATGTCCTCATCGAGTTCGTCAAGTTTCTTGCTCACTTCGATGTTTCGGGAATATACAATAGCACCTTCTTTTACCTGCATGAAATTGAGAAAGGCGTTTTCCGGTGTGCTTAGAATGGTGATTACATCGATGTCGGTCATTTTTCGGTTTACGACCGCTGATTTGGTCTGGAACTTCTCGAGTAGTTCCAGTTTGTGTTTATAAAGGGCAGCTTTTTCGAATTGCAGGTCCTCAGCATGCTTACGCATGTGATCCTGAAAATGGCGTTCTACTTGGCTGAGATTTCCTTTCAGAATATGGCGGGCCTCGTAGATTTCTGCCAGATAATCTTTTTCTTCCTGTAGCCCTACGCAAGGACCTTTGCAATTTCCCAAGTGATATTCCAGGCAGACTTTGAATTTGCCTTTTGAAATGTTTGCCGCGGAAAGAAGGTAGTTGCAGGTTCGAATCGAGTATAGCTTGCGAACCAACTCGAGGACGCTCTTCATCGATTGTACGCTACTATATGGTCCAAAGTACTCGCCTTGGGAAGGGAGGTACTTCCGTGTGTAAATGATTCGTGGAAAGGGCTCTTTGAGTATGCACAGATAAGGGAAGGTCTTGTCGTCTTTGAGCAAGATGTTGTACTTGGGCTGGTTTTGCTTGATGAAGTTGTTTTCAAGCAGCAGCGCGTCGAATTCAGTATTGGCCAGCGTGAACTCGAGGTTCCGGATTTCTGAAACGAGTTTCTCGGTCTTGCGATTGTAAGTGGATTGCTTGTTGAAATAGCTGGAGACTCGCTTTTTCAGGCTTTTAGCCTTGCCAACGTATATGAGTGTGTTCTCCTTGTTGTAGAACCTGTAGATGCCCGGTGAATCAGGGAGCGACGCTGCCTTTTGACGAAGTGCATCGGTCATGCGTCAATTGTTGATATCCCAGGGCTTTTCGTCAACCTTTACGGAATCCGCCTGAAGTTGCCGGGCACAATCGAGCGCAATGTCCAGGCCTGATTTGGGAAGCTTAAACTTGCCCTTGGTAATGCCCGTTAACGGATCCTGATAGACGCGGGTCATGTACTTGTCCCAGATAGGGCGGGCTGTCTTGGTGCCCTGGCCAAATACCCAGGAGGGGAAGTGGACCGCCCGCTCATCCCCGCCGACCCATACCCCTGTAACCAGGTCATGGGTAACACCAACGTACCATCCATCGGAAGCATTGTTTGTAGTGCCCGTTTTTCCACCTATTTCGTTGTCGATTTTGAGTTCACGGCTGAGACCTCCAGAGGTGCCGCCCGTTTCTTCAATGCCGCCCATGAGCATATAGATCATCTTGTAGGCAGTCTCATCATTGATGGCCTGTCGGGTTTTAGGAACGAAATTCTCGATGACGTTGCCATTCTTGTCTTCAATGCGTGTGAGGTAGAAGGGTTTTGTGTAAATCCCATTGTTTACGAATGTGCTGTACGCGCCGACCATTTCATAAAGAGAGACATCGCTTACGCCTAAACAAAGTGATGGAACAGGATCCAGTTTGCTTTCAATGCCTACGCGATTGGCAAATTCAACCACATTTTCTTCACCGAGTGCCTTCATCATTTGGGCTGTGATGGAGTTTACGGAGCGTGCCATTGCTTGGCGGATGGTCATTTTCTCACCGGTACCACGAGTACCATCGGAATTCGGAGGATACCAAACGGTTCCAGACACTTTAAAACTGGGGGCAATGTCTTCAAGTACGTAGCAGGGTGAGTAGCCAGATTCCATGGCGAGACCGTACACAAACGGTTTGAAGGTTGAGCCCGGCTGCCGGGTGCCTTGTTTCACATGATCATACTTGAAATACTTATAGTTGAAGCCACCAACCCATGCCTTAATGTGGCCTGTGTTGGGGTCCATGGACATGAGTCCAGATTGTAGGAATCGCTTGTAGTAAGCCAGAGAATCCATAGAACTAAACAGCGTATCGCGCTCCCCATTCCAAGTGAAAACTGTCATGGGTTTTTTCAGGTTCAGCATGATGCGCACGGAATCTGACTTCTCGCCATACTTTTCCACAAGATTCTTATAGGCATCCGTCTGTTTGATGCGCAATCGGAGGAATCCTGATATTTCCTTCCGATCATCGTCGACCCATGGATTTCTTCCTTCCCATTGTTTGGTGAACTCGGCCTGCAGATTCTTCATATGCTCCCGCATGGCATCCTCAGCATATTTCTGTAAGCGACTGTCAATCGTTGTATAAATTTTAAGCCCTGAGTTCCAAAGGTCGATGCCGCGTTCCGAGCAGAACTCCATCAGGTAACTGCTAATGACTGTCCTGAAGTGAGTGGCCAGGCCTTCATTCTGATTTTGAATCTTGAAATTGAGGCCGAGATCCATGGCTGCAATGGAGTCGTACGCCTCACGCGTAGTGAGAATGTATTGACTGCGAAACATCTTGTAGAGGACTTCATTTCGCTTTTTCAGTGCATTTTCGGGTCGTAGTACAGGATTGTAGAATGTTGGATTTTGAAGCATGCCAACCAACAATGCCGATTCCTGGAGATTGAGGCTATCCGGTGGCTTACTGAAGTACGTTTCGGTAGCCACCTTAATTCCGTAAGAATTGCTGCTGAACTCGGCGGTATTGAGGTACATCGCTATGATTTCCTCCTTCGTGAAGTTGCGCTCAAGATTAACAGCGATGATCCATTCTTTTGTTTTTTGGACAATACGCCTTGGATATCGCCCAAGTTTTGCGATGGAACCGTCCAACCCACGGTCACGATTGCGCGTGTAGAGGTTTTTGGCCAATTGTTGTGTGATGGTACTTCCACCCCCGGAGGGTTGAAGGGTGAGTAGACCAAATGCAACCCTGAGATAAGCGGGAAAATCAAGCCCGGAATGTTTGAAGAAGCGATGATCCTCGGAGAGCACAAGCGTGTTCACCAGCGTGTCCGATAGTTCATGAAAAGTCACCTGACTTCGGTTAAATCGAAAATACCGGCCCAGCGAAACGCCATCGGCCGAAATGAGTTCTGAGGAGAGATCATTCTCAGGATTCTCAACTTCGGCCAGGCTCGGCATTCCTCCGAAAAGCCCGAATAAGTCAACACTTACCGTAAACACGTACAGTGGCAAGCCGAGAACAATGCAGAGGAACAGAATCCAGATATAGCGAACAACCTTTCGGAACCAGGGTTTCTGGGTGCCTAGCAATCGGGAGAGTTTACCTTTTGTAGTATCTGTCGAAGAAGCTGAGGTACTCATCAAGGGCTTTGTTACGGTAGAAGATATTGAAATTATCTTTGGTAATAACAAAGTTATGGAAATTTAGGGTGGAAAAGGGTCTTTCCCCGATGAGCTGCGTTTCAAACAGCCGGAAATACTCCAGAGCCTCCTTCTGTGTTGGCAGGTTGCCCACGAACGTCATGGCAAACTGATCATTGAAGATCAGGTTGGTGGCCACAAGTTTTAGATTCTTGAATGAGTCAGCGTTGAGTTTGTCAAGTCGTTGCGAGATGGCTGCACTTGCCTGGTCCTGGATACGATGAACAATGACAAAGTAGTGCGGCTCCTCGAATGAGGCAACAAAACGAATTCCTTTGGCGCGCTCGGTTTTGTCCAGAAAGGCATTGGAGCTTGTCAGCAATTCTTCAGCGTATGCATGAAGCTTTCCTTCGGGATATTTCTTGATGAATTCACCCAGCTCAAACTGGTAGCGGGCGACATCTTCGGTCTTGCCGGTAATAAGAATCTGCAGGATTTCTAGTTGCGGAGTAAATTGGGTTTCGCCTATAGCCTTGGCTTGGCGCAGCTTTTCCTGTGTTCCACGCAGGTTGTTCCGTTGAAAGTCAAGGTAGGCCTCCTTATAAATTAGCTTCTGTTTTTCCTGGGCAACATTGGTTTCCTTGAGGTAGTCGGGATTGAGAAGAATCCTTGTAAAGGTTGATGTGGGAAATTCCGTCTTCAGCTGATCGGCAATGTTGTTTGCGATTGCATCTCCTTTCTCTTTATGAATGAGATAGAGTTTGTAAAGTACCTCGGGCTTATAGGTTGATGCGGGAAAGCGCGTCAACAATTCCTCATAGGTTGACTCGGCATTTTCCTTCTCCTCCAGTTGGAAATAGTACAGGTCTCCCAGTTTAAAATAGGCTTCTTCAATTTTGGAAAGTGCCACCGCCTTCGCTTCCTCAGTTCGCGGCAAAGCAGCAAAGAGGCTATTGATGGCTGTATCCGGAGAGCGGGTCGTTGGAGTCTCATCAACGGACACCCCGGGCGATGCCTGCTTTTCAGCCGTGCCTGCCGCAAGCATTTGGCCTGTGCTGGCTGACTTCGTGGAGCGACGCCAGTTGTCCTCCAGTGCGATGTTACCCCAGATGCGCCTAAATTCACTTTGTCCTGTAGATACGGCAGAAAGATTACCAAAATACCAATCCGTTGTGCTTGTGGATTCGGCCTGGAAGAAGGTGCTGCTTTGTCCTGATCCGGACCCACTGTCGGCTTTACGTTTCTTCTTTTTCTTTCCATCATCCTTAGGCACCCGGCTTGCGAGTACCGAATCAATACGCGAACGGACAGTGGTTGAGTCAAGCACCGAAAGTGCAAGTAAGCTGTCTTGCCATTGGATGGTCTCGGTATAGGTCACAAAATCGCCTAGAATTTTTTGCCGCTTACTGATTGCATCAAACCCTTCGGATTCTGATGGAAGGGAGGCGACAGCACTGTCGTAGTATGCCTTGGCTAAAGAGAATCGACGCAGCGAATCAAAATACAACTCACCAATGCGGAGGAATGCGTTTCCCTGAATTCTACGGTTCTTCCCTGAGTGCGCAGATCGTTGATACTCAGCGATGGCCTCCGTAACATTCCCCTGCTTGCGCTCGAACTCGCCGAGTTCATAGTATATCTTGTCCTTAAATTCTTCATTCTTTGTATCGGCCAGTAATTTTTCAAACTGCTTGCGAATGGTGCGTCGGTTCTTTGCGTTGTCCAACTCGGCCACCTGCGCCATATTGAGGCGCGCATAGAAATCAATTTCATACTCCGGGTTCGTGCCGAGACACTTTCGGTAGTAGCTATAGGCTTCCGACTTGAACCCGAGCTTTTGATACACCTGGCCGATGAGAAAGTAGATTCTTCCTTTCCTGTCAGCACGGTTCAGCAAAGTATCGGCCGCAGCCAGGTTACGAACCATATTGTCATAGTCGTTGCGGACCTGGTAGTAATACGCTTTCTCAAGATAGAAGTCCTTGCTATTGGAATTGTTCAGTTTTTCTTTGTCAAGAAACTGAAAAGCCTCTTCTGCGCGCACGTAGTCGTTTTGTTCTGTAAATGTCCGTATCAGATAAATAATGGCTCTGTGGCGAACGTTGGGATCTTGGCCTTTGGTATTCACATATTTGAAAGTCTGGACAGCGTTTAGATAGTCGCAGTCATAAAGCCGTGCTAGCCCCACCAGAAGGTAGTTGTCGTCCAGCCACCGGCTGTTGGGGTGACGCTGAATCGAGATGGAGGCCATCTTAATGACCTCTTCGGTGTCTTTTCGGTATGAGCTGGCCAGCGAAGTATCGAGTTTTGGGAATAGTCGGAGAATCTGGTTGGGATCATCATCAAGACTCTTGGTAATGATGGTCTGGATCTCGGAGATTTTCTCCTTGGCATAGAAATATCCGTTATAATGAGCCGTTGTGTTGTGGTAGATGTCGCTGCTGATGGTGTTCTGATTGGGTGAGCAGCGCAAACCCAAAACGGAGGCTGCAACCCCAATGCATACCCAGATGAACCATCGAATTCTCCTCATGTACTAGTTTGACTTTACAAACGTAAAAAACAGGTTTTCAATATTATAATCCGTGAGAATATCTAATTTTGAAGCAATTTAGGACTTTGAAACCCAAAAAAACGATAGGCGAGCGGATTAGCACCAAGTATCAATTGGTGGTCCGGAAGGAAGAGAATCTGGAAGAGAAATCCACCTTTGGGTTTACCTATGGGAAGGTGCTTGTGCTCATGTTCGTCGTGTTCATGGTGATTTTCGCCGCTAGCCTGTATCTGTCGCAGACGCTGTTGGCCCGTTGGTTTGATCCCCGGTATGCTCAGCGTGAAACGGACAAGAAGCTCTATCAGCTATACCTTCGGGTAGACTCCCTATACCGTGAAGAGGAAGAGAAAGCAGAGTTTATTCAAAACTTCAAGCGCGTTTTGAACGGTGACACTTCACAGAGTTTTGTGGATGCCCCTACAGCTTTGAAGGAGCAGACCAAGCCGATCAAACCAATGAGTACGGCCAAGCTTGCACCGAGTGACTCTCAGTTCCGAAAGGACTTTGAGCAATCTGAGCTCTCGCTCATTTCATTGACGAGCAGCAAGTATAATGAACTGAGCGAAACATTTTTCTTTACTCCCATCACTGGTTTCATTTCCGACCGCTACGATGTAAAGAAATCGCACTATGGTGTTGACATCGTTGCGAAAACCAATGAGCCTGTTAAGTGTATTGCCGATGGAACGGTTATCATTGCTTCCTGGACACAAGATGCAGGCTATGTTATCGCGATTCAACACCGTGGGAACCTCATGTCGGTGTACAAGCACAATGCGGAACTATTGAAGAAAGTTGGTACTTTTGTGAACGCCGGTGAGATAATTTCTATAGTTGGCAACAGCGGCGAGATGACCAGTGGCCCACACCTTCATTTTGAATTGTGGTACAATGGAAATTCGTTGAATCCGGAAGAATTTGTAACATTCTAAACCAAACGCCATGTTTACAACCAAGGAAGAAAAGAAGGCAGCGGATGAAATCACCAATTCGAGTAACGTAATTGGAAAGGGCACCACGTTGGAAGGTAATATTGAGACTGCCGGAAACATTCGCATTGAGGGCCGTATTATTGGTAACATCAAGTCCAAGTCCAAAATAGCGTTGGGGAACTCATCGGTGGTTGATGGAAATGTGAGCGCGCAGAACGCTGATATTGAAGGAACGGTAAAAGGCAAGATCGAGATTTCCGACATGTTGGTGATGAAGGCTACGGCCATCGTGCATGGCGACATTTCTACAGGTAAGCTCGTCGTAGAGCCCGGTGCAGTTTTTAACGGAACCTGTAAAATGGGAGCAGCGGTAAAAGACATTAAATCTGCCGACCATGGCTCAGGATCCACACTCCACAGATCCGAAGCCGTCGTCTAACGCGTATCTGCGGTTCGGGGGTTTTGCCTTCCAACTACTGGGTGGCATTGGATTGGCTGGCTGGTTAGGTCACCTCATCGACCGTTACTTCGAGTTCGGATTTCCGGTGTTCATGTTGCTTTTTATCGTTGTAGTGTTCAGCGGCATGCTTTACCAGATGTATCGAAAATTGAACGAGGAATAGGTGCTTCGATTTATCCTTCTTGCCTTATTGCTTTCGGCCTCTCTCTTTCTGATGGTGCAGGCTGGCGTATCCAATCTATGGTTTGCCCTACCTTCGTTTACCAATGAGATCATCGCCTTACTCGCGATTGGCCATGTTGGGATGTATTCTATTATAACCCGCCAGCTTGGCCAGCGACCAGAAGATTTCGTAAAAATATACCTCGGCTCTACCGTTCTCCGGATACTGTTCTTCGGGCTGTTTATCTTCGTTATCATAAGGATTGACCCCGTATCCGCCAGCCGCAACGCCGTCTTGTTCCTTATCACCTACTTCCTGTTTACAGGTCTGGAGGTTGTGGCCCTATACGCTGCGGTGAACAGCCAGAAACCCACAAACACAGGTCAAAAAGAGGGGTAAAGATTTTTTTTTGGGCTATTAATCAATAGTTTTGCGGTCGATAATTACGACAGTGAAAATCCACCCCAAAAACGCTCTAATTGACCTAAAAAATGGGTTTTTCGTTCTGATCTTAGCGGTCTTTTCGTTTACATTTTCAGCCTCATTTGGCCAGGATGATCATGCCGGCAAGAGCGAAGGGCATGCTGCTCCTGCGGGAGAAAAACCCAGTGTCAGCAAAGTCATTATCGAGCACGTTTTGGACAACCATGTGTGGCATTTCTTCGATGGCCACTATGGCACACTCTACCTTCCCGTAATCGTGTATACATCCGAGCGTGGACTTGATGTCTTCTCGTCGCATCATTTCTATGACGAGCACCACAACCGTGTTGAATTCAACGGGTATCGCCTTGACCATAACGCGATTTACCTTGGTGAAACCAAGGCCCTTGATTTCTCGATCACCAAGAACGTGATGATGCTGTTCATCAACGCAACCATACTTCTGGTGATGCTGATTTCTGTTTCCCGTGCATACCGTACCAATGCTGGTAAGGCACCGAAGGGACTACAGTCGTTCATTGAGCCCATCATTCTTTTTGTGAAGGATGAAATTGTCAAGCCGAACATCGGCCCTAAATACGACAAGTACCTTCCATACCTGTTGACATTGTTCTTCTTCATTTTGTTTGGCAACCTCCTTGGCTTGTTGCCGGGTTCAGGAAACCTTACTGGGAATATCGCTGTCACGATGACGCTAGCCGTGTTTACTTTCCTGATTACAAACATCAGCGGTAACGGAAATTATTGGAAGCACATTCTCTGGACACCCGGAGTGCCGCTCCCATTGCGAGTGATTATTCTGCCTGTTGAAATCATTGGCATTTTCACAAAGCCATTCTCTCTAATGATTCGTCTGTTTGCGGCCATCACCGCGGGGCACATTGTGTTGCTAAGCCTCTTGTCGCTGACCTTCATCTTTGAGAGTTGGGTAGTAGGTATTGGTTCATCCATTTTCGTGTTGTTCATCAGTCTGATTGAGTTGCTGGTTGCGGGGATTCAGGCGTATGTGTTCACATTGTTCACATCCTTGTATATCGGACTAGCCGTAGAAGAGCACCACGGGGATGGGCATTGATTTGAGATAAGCGAGCGGGCAACCGCACGTAGAGATACTCCGGGATAAACCTGGATTTTTGGTTCACTTAATTAAATACGTTATGTTATTCTCAATCTTATTGGACGTTAGCTACGCCATCATGGGTGCAGGTATCGGTGCTGGACTGGCTGCAATTGGCGCTGGTATCGGTGTTGGTCGCATCGGTGGTTCTGCAATGGAAGCCATGGCTCGTCAGCCGGAAGCGGCTAACAAGCTGCAGGGCTCTATGCTGATCATCGCAGCCCTTGTGGAGGTAGCAGCTCTATTCGCTCTCGTAATTTGCTTCCTTATCTCCAACTTGACGGGCGCTGGTATTGCCTAAGGGTTTTCAGAAAGCACAAGAGAGCAAAACGAAACTTGCCTTAGGCGCTGGGCCGGGCAAGTTTCTTTCTTGAACATAAAGGCGACGCGCTGGACTTCCAGCGCAACGTCACGAATAAATAAATAGCATATGGAATTACTAACCCCGGGTTCTGGTCTCATTTTCTGGCAGGCGGTTGTCTTTTTAGGACTGTTTTTCCTGCTGTCAAAACTGGCGTGGAAGCCTATTCTTACGTCACTGAAGGAGCGAGAAGCATCGATTCAGGCTGCTTTGGATTCAGCGGAGAAGGCAAAAGTGGAAATGGCTTCCCTAAAGGCGGGAAATGAAAAGCTGCTCAAGGAGGCCCGTGAAGAGCGTGACAAGATCCTTCGCGACGCTCGTGATGCTGCCAACCGTCTTCATGACGATGCGCAAGTGACGGCCAAGCAGAATGCTGACCGCATTATCGAAGACGCAAGGGCCGTGATCAACACTGAAAAGCAGGCAGCAATGCGGGATGTTCGCGAGTTGGTTGCCAAGTTTTCATTGGAAGTAGCAGAGAAACTAATCAGAAAGAACCTGGCGTCGGACAAGGCACAGCAGGAACTGGCGCAGGGATTTATCAAAGAAATTAAGTTGAACTAAGAACATGGCCGATTTACGAGTAGCATCGCGGTATGTAAAGTCATTGTTGAGCCTTGCTGTAGAGCAGGGCGCCCTGGAAGAGGTGCATCGCGATATGTTGCTGTTCACAAAGACATGCCAGGAGAATCGCAACTTCGTGGCTATGCTGCGCAGTCCGGTCATTCGTCACGAGAACAAACGCGCCATTCTGAAAAAAATCTTTTCGGGTAAGGTTAGCAAACTGACCATGGCCATTATCGATATCGTTACCCAAAAGAATCGTGAACCGATTCTTCC
>CAYMPU010000124.1:0-20685 GCA_964392375.1 uncultured Ohtaekwangia sp.
TTTAACGCAGAGGACTCAAAGGAATGCACGCCGAGATCACAGAGTAGGCTGAAAAGTCCCTTTGCGCGCTTTGCGTTGAATTCCTCTGTGTCCTTTGCGTTTGAGTGCCACCCACTAACTACTAATTTCTTACTTTTGAAGGAACGGGTCGAGCGTTGACAGCCGCCCATCAACCAACAATCCATGAAAAAACTACTCTACCTCTCGCTGGCGCTAGTATTGACCGCAGCTTGCAAGCAAGCACCTGAAACCGAAACACGACGCGTCGTCCTCACCGGGATAGACGCCACCAAGAATCCCGGCGACGACTTCTTTACCTACGCCAACGGTATCTGGTACGACAGCGCGCAGATACCGGACAGTCAGACGGGGGTAGGGTCTTATTCTTTTCTGAACTACCCGCAGCGTATACGCCTGCAGGGGATATTGGATAGCGTTTCGGCGACTACGAGTCCTGCGGGAAGCATCGCACAACAGGTGGGCGACTTCTACGCTTCGGGTATGGACACCGCCGCCATCAACAAGCGCGGTTATGAGCCCATCAGTCCCATCCTCGCTCGCATCGACGCTGTAGCGGATATCCCTTCACTGCTCAAGGTGGTGGTTGAAGAACAGAAAGCAGGGGATGGCTCCATCATTGGTTTTTATGTCGGCCCCGACGACAAACACAGCACGGTCAACATCGCCCAGTTTTTCCAAACGGGTATCGGCCTGCCGGAAAGGGATTATTACTTCAAGACCGACTCATCTACCGTCGGCATACAGAATGCGTATAAAGCGTATCTCTCCAGGTTGTTTCAATTGACAGGCACTGACGCCGCGACCGCCGACAAGAACGCGAACGTCACATACGACATTGAAAAGCAACTCGCCGGCGTTCACAAGACGAATATCCAGCTCAGGGATGTGAAGGCGAACTATAATAAAATGGCTGTCGCCGCACTTTCAAAGAAACACCCGAACATCAATTGGACCTCGCTGCTAACCGACCTGGGTGTACAAGCAGATTCCATCAACGTGGGGCAGCCAGCCTACTACGACAAGCTGAACGCGATGCTGAAATCCGTTCCTATCCAAAGCTGGAAGGTCTACCTGAAAGCCAATGCGCTGACCAGCTATGCAAATTACCTGAGCCAGCCTTTTGTGGATGCGGCCTTTGCGTATTCCAAAACTCTGACCGGACAAGCCGTGAAGAAATCGCGTGCTGAGGAAATGACCCAGGCCGTGGACCGCTCGCTCGGCCATGCGCTGGCGCAGTTGTATGTGAAGAAGTATTTCCCGGAGGATGCCAAGAAACGGATGGCCATATTGGTCGACAACCTTGAGAAAGCCTTTGAAGCGCGTATCACCAAACTCGACTGGATGAGTGACTCCACGAAGGCGAAGGCCAAAGAGAAGTTGGCTTACTTCACCGAGAAGATCGGCTACCCGGACAAGTGGAGGGATTATTCGAAGGTGGAGGTGAAGCGCGACGCCTATTTCGAAAACCGGTTGTCGGCTCACAGGAATGATTACCTCTACAATGTGAACAAGATCGGCCAGCCGGTCGATAGAACCGAATGGCTCACGACACCGCCGACAGTAACGGCATACAACAACCCACCCCTCAACGAGATTGTCTTTCCGGCAGGAATCCTCCAATCACCGTACTTCGATGTGTACGCTGATGATGCGTTGAACTACGGCGGCATCGGCATGGTGATCGGCCACGAGATCACCCACTCGTTCGACGATCAGGGCGCCCAATATGACAAGGACGGCAACGTGACCGACTGGTGGACCAAAGCCGACTATGAAAAGTTCAAAGCGAGAACCCAACAGGTGATTGATCAGTACGATGCCTTCACCGTGCTCGACTCTGTCCACCTCAAGGGTGCGTTAACCGTAGGCGAAAACACTGCCGACATCGCGGGCGTAGCGATTGCCTATGATGCCTTCAAGTTGACGGCGCAAGGACAAGACACGACGAAGATCGACGGCTTCACCCCCGACCAGCGCTTCTTCATCTCCATCGCGCGCATCTGGCGCGTAAAAACCCGTGATGCCTACATGCGCATGTACGTCAACACCAACCCGCATGCGCCTGCCAAATGGCGCGTGAACGGACCGCTGATGAATTTTACTCCGTTTTATGAGGCGTTTGATGTGAAGCCGGGGGATAAGATGTATAAGCCAGAGGGGGAGAGGATTGTGGTGTGGTGAGGGTTGCTTAAGTCGAGTGCGTTTGATGCGGATGGGTTCCCGCACCCCGGCCATGTGCCGGGGGCAGATTTTAATACCGCAGATTTTCGCTGATTTTTTTCTGCGTTAATCTGCGTGGGCTCAAATCTGCGTTAATCTGCGCCCGCCTGCCTGACCTCTCTGCCTAAACATCCTTCGGCACACTTGGCTGTCGGGCAGGGGAAATGCATTTTTACCTAGCTTAGATTCACACAACTAAGTTCTTTCCCTACCTCCCGCAGCCCCTGCACAATCCGCTCGACCTGTTTTTCGGAAGGCGACTTCCTTCCCTGCACATACTGAGAGAGCAGGGTATAGTTCATTCCGATCCTTATTGCGAAGTGTTTTACATTGATCGGATACAATTCAAACAGGCTGGGGATGGAGAAGCGGATGTCGAGATCCCTGGGTGAGAATCGACGGTCTTCGTCATGAAGTTGGAGTGCTTCTATCATGTTGGACGTAAGTTCTTTGATGGTGCTGCCCGTAGTGAAGACGGGAAGTTCCGCCGCATAAGCGGAATATCCCGTTTTGGTCTTTTCGATGATGACTTTTGTTTTCTTCATGGACTTCATTCAGTTTAACCCTGCCAATTTTCTGATCTTGCGCTCCAGGCCTTTGCCAACTTCTCTGGCGCCATGGTTAGGAAAGATGATGACCACTTCCGACTGGGGATGAGTCAATTTTACGTGACTTCCCCGTTGGCTAATGGCTCGCCATCCGGCCCTTTGCAGTTCACGAAGGAGTTCTGAGGATTTCATGATGTTCGTTGCCCCTTCAATTGCAAAAGTATAATAAACTATACCTTTGTCAAAGGGATTCTGAATGTAAGATGGATCCTATTCATGCAAAGGGAGAAATATTGGGGTGCAGGAAAACCTGATGATTTCGTGAGGTGATCCCTTGATCGCGAAGCCGTCGGATGGGTTCCCGCACCCCGGCCATGTGCCGGGGGCAGATTCTAATACCTTTAGGCAAAGGTTAGATTGTATACTTCACTACCAAGATCAGGTCATCCAAAACTTCCAACTCCGCCGCTGTTGGAGGGGGAACAGGAGTAGTGGGAGGCGGCTGCTGGCTTGCTCCTGCCCCCTGGAATTTAAGATCAAATGAAGTTCCCAAACTTTTCCCAATCACATAATCTAAAGGCAATCCCGGTAATGCCCCGAAATCCTTCGGCGTAGTGCCACTTCCAACCTCCAGTGTGAGGGTTGTGCTACTGGTTAAAATAAAAAGTACGGTATCGAACTTATAACCTGCAACAAGTTTTGGTGCCATATACGGAAGGCGGGACCCATCAATCTTTATCGTTGCGGCATGGTTGCTCTTCATCAGATTCCACTCATTGGGCATATCGTGTTTCATACTAATCATCACGTGCAATCCGGTTTCACTTATCTGCTGCTGGATTTCATTTAGAATCCGCCTTGCGGAATCCTGGGCAGCTCTTTTCAGATTGTCTCCTCCTTCCCTAGATGTATACCTTAAATGCAAAATGACATCCGAGATGGTTTGATAGTTGAACTGTTTGACTAAAGGAAGTTCGAGGTGCCATCGGCTCACCGCACCAGCTCCCTCGAAAGCCAGGTATCTTTCATCTTTGAAATTCAGTTCGAACATGCCGCTGTCGTTTTGGCCATGTGCAGCCGCAATGGACGTTATGGGGATATTGAAGCTGCTGAACCGTTCGTCTGTTTCATCTGTCCTCTCCGGGTAGCTGCTGCTATTCGTGACGATGGCGCTATTTCTGAACTTGTTCTGAAGTAAGCGCAATGTTGCATTCACCCCGGTGTAAGGTCCGGTTACACAGGGTATCGATATCGAAACCGATTTGATCCTCCTCATAAAGTGGCCCGGATAATCCAGGTCGAAGAGTGCTTCGGGTACTTCGAATTCACATTTGGAATCATGCTTCAGCTGGAGGAGGGCGAACGGATCCAGTTGGTTCAATGAGATGTGTTTAGTAATCTCATAATCGTACCCTCGCTTTTCCTGGTAGGCTGCCTCCAGCTGTTTTAGCCCCACAAACAATTGTTCTCCTGCGAGCAGCCCGTCTCGGCTGGCGTCGAAGTAGCCAGCTTTGATAAAATTTGAATTGCTAAGACCCCGTTCAAAACAATATGTTTTCTCTGCTTTTTTGGCAAGATCGAACGCGAGCGAATACACCTGGTGATAAAGGGTCTTCAGGCTGTCACGCATCCAGGAGTAGAGCTCTTCGTTGGAGTATTTGTTTTTCAAAAACTCTTCGATCTCACCGGCATTGTCTATTTGCTTTTGCTGATTTGCAATTTCACGGTTACTCATGTCAATCCTTATCTGCTGGGATAAGATTTGCTTATCAATTTGCTTGATCTCATAACCGGCGGCATTCGCTTGCATGATGCGGTCCTGCATGGCGCGCTGGAAGCCGCCCTTTTTACCGGCATTCGCAGCCTCGAACGACAATTGGCTGGAGACAATCTGAATAACCCTGGAGGCAGCATTTGAGGCACTTCCGAGGTGGCTGCCTCCATACTTTACCGATCCTCCGATACCCAAAGGTGCTGCAGATACCCACGCATCGGGAAGGGCGTGAAAAATAGCCGCTAGTGCTTCTACAGCATTTGCTCCAAGTTGCCAACCGTGCGCCTGGTGGGACTTGTCGTATTCTTCTTTTTCATACTTACTCAATTTTAACCCGCTTTCATCGATCGGCTTTTCAATACTATTGGGCATTTCGCCAAAGTCTGATTCTTCTTTTGGAACCAAACTCTCCGCTTCCCCAACCAGGGAAAGATAGTAACGCATCCGATGCTCGGGCCCTTTGCGATTCTGACGAAGGCTATCCAATGATTGCTGGGCTTCGTCCAATTGAAGTTTCTTTATTTCCATGACGAGGTTGTGCATGGAGCTTTCATGCCGGGCCCGTATGGACGCGATAGCCTCGTTGTCTTTTTTCTCGATGGCGGAAAGTATGGCGCCGCCGAGTGATTTTAGTTCTCCACAAAGTTCCAGCGCTTTTTGCAACAGGTAGTAAAAGCGGTAGTTGGGCATGGAGGTATTCAGGTCGTTGAGCACGGAAGTCAGGCTCAGGCCCTGTGCAGCGGCATTCACCAGGAGTGCAGGATCAATCGGCGGTTCAAAAAGCGGCAGTTTGCGGAACACGCCTTCTATATTCTGACAATGACGGATTTTGAACAGCCTGTCTGCCAATGTATCCCAGTACGCCAGGAGCTTGGGATTGTTGGGGATGCAGAAGTACAGGCTACTGGCAGTGCCGAATACGCCATTGGCGCTTGCAGCGCCCGCTGTGATGCTATTTTTTGTACTGCTTGTTTGCTTGCTGTTCGGAAACAGCACCTCCAGGTCTCTTTTGGCATTTCCAAAAGCATCCCATTTTTCAAGTAGACTGTTGTAAGTCTCTGCTTTATCTTTTGTACGCTTGGGTATCATCATCGGGCGTTCGCCCAGGATATGAAAGGCCAGCACATATAATTGCGTTGCCTGGTTGATGCTTTCAATGGTATCCTGGCGAAACAAATGATCACCCCAGGCCAGGAGATTGTCGATGTACTTCATCACTACCCATTTCATATAAGCCACCGGCCGTTGGCGGGCAACAACATGCGGCATAAACGGCTTATCGCGCCATTCGTTGATGGCATCATCATGTGTATTGGGTAAGAGCTTTGAAAATATATTGTCTAGAACATTCTTGCTGCCAGCATCCTTAAATGGAGCAAACTGCCAGACGCGCTTATCATCGGTGCCGGCTGCAAATGGGTTGAAAACATAATGGAACCAATTCAAGGCTTCTTCAAAATGGTTCGACTTGCTTAAACTGTTTGCAAGCATTATCGGAGAATGAAAGAACAACTCCCAATTGTACAGAGAGTAGGGACGTTTAAGTTCGTTGTAAATCTTGGTGCTAGTACTGCTTGACTCTTTTCCAAAGGCTTCATCCCGATCGGTAATGTTGAGCACGTTGTACCCGAAGAGCGTTTCTATAGTGCGCGTATTGATAATGCCGATGAGATCATGTGTATAAGGGTGATGAAAAGTCCCAGCGTTATACTTGGTGAACGTAGCATCGTCAAAAAGCTCGCTCTCATAGCTGATGGATGAACCCGCGTGTTGGAATTCATAATCATTTCTATGGACAAATTCAGGCAGGAATGCTTTGGGCCGATTCACTTTTAAAGTAGAACCATCGAATTCAAAGAATCCAATTGGGAATCCCGTGAATCCAAAATTGAACGGATGTTTTAAGTCCGGATAATACACGACACTCAAATGAATGTCATTGTAAATATGGGGTATAAAGCCAAATCGCGAAACACTCGGAAGGGTATTGGCGGTGGCGGTAGCTACCAATTGGAAATAGGAGGCAGATGAAGTCCGGGCATTTGTCGCCAGTTTATTTACTTCTGCGAGATCAATGTCTGCGATGTCGATTCCAGATTCCTTGATCAGGTCGGTCAATTTTTTAATAAAGTTCTGGTCTGGATCTCCCAAGGTGCGGGCGGTCACCCAAAGATTTTTTGATTCTATGTTATAGCTTGGTCTGGGTACCTGACCTGACATTGACCCTGGCGCTGATCCTGCCGCGTGCTCTGCTTCTGACGTTATACTCCAATTGTTCAACAGCTGTATTATCCCGCCATGATCATTACCCTCACTGCCCTCATAAAGCGTACTCCAACTCTTGGGAGCACCTTTCCAGAAGCGGCTATCCAGCACTTCGGTATCTAATCGTTTCACACGCTTAAATATCTTATCCACTTTTGACACGAGAATTGTTATTGAATCCAGCGCGGCGGTAAGAGCGTTCTTAACTTCAGTGGAAGTGGGACCCGAATAATTTGAAGTAACCGAATTGTCGTGGAAAATAGGGTCTTTACTTAGCTGCTTTTGTGTCCATTTCCCATTTCTATATTCACTCCACGCCATTTTTATTTCCCAAAAGTCAATGGGCTTTAACTTGTCTTGTTCAGTTTCTGCAAGGCCCTTCAAAGTGGCCGTAGAGGAAAATGTAGCTGGCCTGTTTTGTTTCACTATTTGCGGGAAGAAAATGAGAAGCCGTCCGTTCCAGAAAACGGGTGTTAAGTGGCACCCGTTGCGAGTAGTTTGACCATTCGTGTTTACTTCATCGTAACAAGGTATGTCTACCTGCAATTTCTCCCAGGGATACCAATTCATTTCATCCAGTGCCAGGTAGCGGTAGTAAAAGAGATAGGGCGCGTTGCGGGTACGGGAAAAGACGTGAAGTTTGGCCCCCTTATCCCAAGCATTCCTCGTCTTGGCACCGCCTATATGCAATCCCACCACCTCCATGTTCGCCACCTCATCCACTTTGTAGAGATAAGCTTTCAAGGCATCTGTTACATTCTGTTTGTTGATGTCCTTTTGAAGTAATTCGCTTTCCAGTTCTTTGAAAAATGGACTTTTGTCATCGCGGAGGTTGCTTTCAATCCAGTTCTCCGGATAAAGAAATACTTTGCGATTGGCTTCCCACACCCGGTAGCGCTGCATCCAGTTCCAGCGGTCACGATCCAATGCGTTGGCCGCCACACCGTCGACACGCTGTCCATTAGAACTTAACTCGTCCTTTTCTTCCAGCCCGAGGAAACACCGTTGAACGAACAATTGAACCGATGAAATGGCCTGCTTCACACGAGAGGTTTCCATGCATGCGTCCATCTGCACGTCGATCAGAAAATATTCAAACAGCCCGTTCGCGTCGGTTACGCCATTGGCTTTCAATTTCGGATGTTGGAGGAGGTGGGCGATGAGAACTTCTTTTTGGTTGTTACGCAGTTCATCATTCAACGGCTTTACCACCTGCTCCCAATCGGTTTGCTTGTACCGCGAACGGATTGATTTTTGGATGTCCTCGGCAATATCGTGACAGTCGTCAAAAACAGAACTTGGTACAGCCCATTTAAACAACCGATCAATGTCTACGCCGATCTTGTCGGCAACTGTCAATGCATTTTGAAGTTTCAGAAGACTGACTTCATTCGTGAAATCCGTGGGATCGTTGAGATCGAAATTGGATGAATCCGTGAGCCTGTTTATTTGTGTCTCGGGCCAGTTGGTGAGGTCGGCAATTGACTTGGCCAGGTTTGCTGCGGTGGTTGTACCCAGTTTAATCCCCTTCCAAAAGGCGAGAATGTTGGTGGTAGGCTGAGGCAAAGAATTCCGCAGGCGGGTGAAGGCTTCGAGCCGGAGTAATGAAGCAATGTCGATGAAATTAAAATCTATCGGGCCGAAATCAGGTGAATGGAAATACTTGATTTCATCAGCGGTCAGCGTAAAGCCATTCACGAGCATGGATGCTCTGTTAAGTGCGCTTAATACAAAGGCGCCCTGGCCTATGAAGTTGGGAAGCATTTGCGTACTGGGGATTTGCTCAATTGCTGTTGTTGCTGTTTTCCATAGTATATCGTCAGACGTTACAGACATGACTTCAAATGGATAGACCTTTCCTGCCTCAAGTTTCACGCTGTCACTCCACCATTCTGTTGGGATTGGACTCACGGGGTCTGCTCCTGCGATGGGCGTAAAATTCAACCGCGTACCGTCAAGAATGACTTTAGCTTTCTCCGTTGCATTTCGAATCACGAAGGTAAACTCTTCTGTTGCTGCGGGGATGAGGAAACCGCTCCAAGTAATAGCCGCCGACAGGGGTTTTTTGATTTCCTTTAATAAGGTATAGAAAGGCGTTAATTTACTTTTTAAGATTTCGGTGATCAACAATTCCGTCATCTTCCCATCCATACCCTTTGCAGCCACAACTGCTTCCACGATTGCCTTGCGGGTGAGTTGTTCCCGTAGATAAGGTAAAAACGTAGTGATGAAGGCCAGTCGTTTTTTTGGTGCGGTGTTGATGTCTGGACCGGAAGGCGGAAGGGGGGCGCTGACATCTTCACTCATTAGAAAGGCAATTTCTACATTGCTGAACATGCCTTTCAAAACTGCTTCTGCGGTTTTCTCCACAAGTTGATCGTACTGCGTTACAATGTTACTCAGCGTAATTGTCGACGGCAGGCCAGCTATTGAGAGATTTAGAAAAGCTGATTCCTGGCTGTTGGTGAGCACACCGCAGAACTGAAATGAGCCCTTTACGCGATCGTACTTTACTTTGTTCTTGAAAATTGGGTAGTTTGCCAGGTTGAGGTATTCGTAATCCAGCGGCGAAGTAGTTGTTGCTGGTATTACCTTCGCACGGTCCTTCAGGTTTTTCGGAGCCGCCAGCGAATAGATGGTTGTCCCTTCAAGTATGCCTTCAATCTCATCAACATTGGCCTGGTTGTACAATAGAGATGCTTTATCTCTCACAAATTCCAGTGTGGCTTGGCTTTCCCGCGATCTGGCCTGTTCTGCAGCACTGGCCGATGGGTCGGTTGCTTTTAAATCGGCGTGATGTGTTTCAATTGCGTTCAGCCCGTCGTAGATCGTTTTGGTAAATACCAGAATTTCTTTTTCGGATGGTGCCAAGGGCTTAAGGGGGTTATCCATTCCGCCAACGAGGTACATCAACTGGTTGACCGTCAATCCTGAAGCTTCTATTCGATTCCATTTGTCTAAAAACCCGAGGGTCTCCCTTGGTGAGGCGAACACATCGCCGAAGAGTGTGGGCGAAAGGATTTTCAGGAAATCGGGTATGCTTAGTCCGAGCAATTTTGATAATAATCGGTAACGATACAGCAACGACACATTTTCAATAGAGACAACGGTCGTGGGATTGGAGTCGAGGTCAAATACTGCGTTGATGTCATTGGACGAGACGTTCAGTGCGGCCATTAGCACCGGCAAATGCTTGTTCATTTCTTCACTGGCGGCAAGGTAATTCCCATTCGGATCGTCGAAAACGTTATCCATCGCCCGAAGGTTATGCGTGAGGAACAGCTTTTGATAAAGCGATTGTTCACCGCGCGAATTAATGTTCGACCAAAAGCAAAGCAGTGATGGCAGTTGAATTCCAGTACGTTCCTGAAGCCTTTTTACTGCTGCAAGTTCTAACACCAGTTCAGCAGTGATGTCGCCGCCGCCAAGGGACGCAATGGCGATGTCCACTTCGGCCATCGTCCAGCCCAACTTTCTCCAGAGTCGAATGAAACGCTGTATTTTATCGTAATCATTGTCCTCTTGCTGTATGGGTTGTTGCGAAATCCTGACCAGGCGTACATCGTCGATGTTGCATTGATCCAGAGCGCTGCTGAGTACGAGTATGTTTTTAGTTTCTTCATGAAACGTTTTTAGCATTACTTCGGCTTCGTCTACAGGTATGAAGTCTTTCAGCTTTGGATTGGCATTTAGAAATTTGGTGTATCTGTTCCTATTAAGATAGTCTTCAAATTCAACGTAAGAAGTTTCGATACTCTTCAGAAATCTTACGTTTTCCCACATCAGGGCATTTGGATTGATATAGTTTGCCTTCAGTAATTCAATAAGATCGGTGTATTGAATACCCGTACGCGGCAGAAATTGTTTCTTCACGAATGTAAGCCCCACTTCTTTGGCCGAAGTATCGAACATGGGTTCAGGCTTATTTTCGTGGTAACCGTAGTACATTTGCTGCTGTTTGAGGATAGCAGGCGAATTGTCGAACATGTGCTTCGTCAGAACCTTATACTCATCTTCGGTGAGGTGGAGGTATTCTGAAGCTATTGCTCTTTCCAACGTTTCATTTTCATCGTCGGTGCCGGGCTTCCGAAATACTTCAAACAGTTCGTTACGGCTGGTGCCAAGGTATTTCAAATAGATGCGGACGGCATCAATGGGTTGATGGTAGGGGAGTGTAAATGGGTAAACGGCTTCGCTTAGAGTTTCGTAAGCACCGTAGTCTGTATACCGAGGCGCTGACAGTAGTTCGCCGCTTGTTTCACCTTCTACGTTGTACGGTTTGGTGGTGGTGGACACCACGTACGCCTCCATTACTTCATTCACCAGGTCTACGTATGGCAGAATGGTATTCGTGTTTTCGCAGGTGAGTTTTAGTTCACCCAGGTCTGGTCGTCGATTAAATAGTTTGGCCAATGGAGTTTTGGCGATTGATTTTGGGTCGCTGGGTATGCGTTTGTCCAGGTTGTTGTTTCGCAAATATTGGAGCAGTTCAACGTAATAGGACGCCGGGCTATACACGGATGTACAGTCATCACATTCGCAAAAGTTGGCGTCACCAAATAGGGCGTCCCAACTAAGGCCATGCTTTGCCAGGGTATTTTGTGCGGCCACAGTTAATGCTGCGCTCGAGGATGCTGTCGCTTTTTTTGTTTCCGCGCCCATGCTTCTATCAATGAATGCGATTCCGGAGGGTTTGGCAGCTTCGTGAATTTCCATCAGCGCCATTTCGTTACGCAAGGTCATATCGCCGGCAATGCCGTGCATATTCAAAAGCGCTTCTTCAGGCAGTGTAGAGTTCTTCATGATGGCCAGAAACTGCTTAGGTGGCAGGGAGGCGATTTGTGCTGCTGATTCAAATCCGTTGTCAAGCAATACAGGTATCGCCTTCGGGTCGGGGCTGACATTGGTGATGCTCTGCAATGCCTTCAGCATGCCTTTCACTACGTCAGGTTCCCCGATGTTTTTGAAAAGCGATTTGTCCTTGATGAGTTTGTAAACCGACATGGTGTGAATATTGAAATCAGGTCGTTTCTCCAGGATGGCCGCCACTTGTCTTCCGTTGAAGTCGTTCCACAGCGGCACGTTAATGTCTTTGATCATGTTCAGCACAACGGCAGTGGGTTCTGCCTGGTACAGACCTGCGTAAAGTTGATCGGTGTAATCAGACTTGGTTTCGCCCTTCGGTACTGAGGCTGCCGTTACTTTTTTGTCTAGTTCAGTTTTTGGGACTTTGATAGCAATGTCGCGCAGGCTGTTGGTGTCGGGATCCTTTTGAAAAGCTTCGACAATGTTTTTATTGTCGCCGCTCCATTCCGCCAGGGTGTTGGTAAAGATGAGCTTATCCAGCACTTTTGCCGGCACACCTTTTTTCCTGAGTGCTGATTCTATTGCCGGCCAATCACCTTCCTTATCTGCAAACGCTTTTTCGAACGTTGCATTCAGCGTTTTGTTTTTGCCCAAGTCTGCTTTGAAGAAGTTGAGGCGGGGATTGGTGGGAGGAGTTTTTGCCATAACGTTGTATTAATCAAGATCTATTTTATTTAACCACTATGGGGATTCACAAGGCTTTGCAACTATTTAGTTCGTACAAAAATTATCCAGGTACATTTCCTTCCCGCCGATAATCAAACCGCCGATACTGGGGCTCGCTTTTAGCGACGTTACTATCACGAAAACAAATGTCAGCGATATCTTAAATCCTCAGAATAATAAAGTTGGAGAAAAAGGTGTGCATCCTTAATATCTTATACTGAAAAAAACGCATGGACGATGAGGCCTGAAACACCGCCTGTGGGTCAAGGATGAGGATAGTGAGTTGATTTGTAGGGGTGGGTTCGGGTGGCATACTTCTTAGTTGATTTACTTGTTTATTCGGGAGTTTGACGGTTTCTCCTAAGTTAGAAACCTAATGCAAAACTGAATTGTCTCTGATTGGGAGTTGTGGAAGGTTACTCAAATAAGGTATGATATCCACCTTTCCTTCTCTATCCAGTTGATCTTGACCTGGCTTATTGAATTTTCTCCAAATTTCTAATGCAGTTACTTCTTCTTGTGCCTTGACTCCGTCAACTTTCTTTCCTTCTTCGTACTTTTTGATTCTCGCTCCTTTGTCACCCATTAGATTTATGACGATCTCAATTTCCTTTTCCTCTACACCTGCATCTCTCAACAAATCCGTCAAAGCACTCTTTTTTTCCAATTCTGTCTTTGCATGGATAAATGTGGCAAGTAATGATAGAGTTTTGTCATTCAGTGGAGTCATAGGCAGATAGTCACCTTCAAATCTTGTAAACAACTCTCGTGTATGTTCAAAAGTTGCTAGGGCTTTAAGCGGGTTATGATAAGTCTGGTCAGCTGATGTAAGAAGCGCATCCTCGACAAATGGAAAAGGTTTGCTACTAACCGTCTTATCTTCATTAAATCCTTGCTGATGACCCGATGTTTTTTCGCCAGAAACATTTGCGTGAGGCAGAAAATCTTCTGAAGAATGAAGTCCAATTCCAAACAAAGTAGTTAGTGTCCTATTTCCAGCGAGGCCTCGGATTGCAACCATATCACTTTCTTCTCTGGTTAATCCAAGAGCATGTGCATTATTTGATTGTTGATAAAGCACCCTTTGTGGAGTTCCATGTCTAAGAAGTCCGGCTATTTTGGAGTTTTTTGCTCCTAAATCTGGAATGTCGTCTTGAATCTGGGCTGCGAGCGCTACATCAAGAGCCCTTCCATGCTTTGCTCCCGCCATTCTCCCAGCTAAGTATGTCATTCCAAAATGCATATCAACCTCCCACTTTCCATTGGTATCCGAAAATCGAACTGGATTACTTGCGGAATACAAATAACCAAATGAATAGTCACTTCGATTTATCGGATCCGCACTCCCCCACCTCCCCAACCACACCACATAATACCTCGCACTATGATAACTCAACCCCGTCTCCTCATCCCGCTCCATGCCGGTGTACTTGTATCGCTTGGCGATATGATTTATGGATTCGTCATGCTGGTGATAGGAGGTGGCACCGTAAGGGTAGGTCTCTTCGTAGGAAATGGTTTTGGCTTTGTCATCCAGCTCAAGCGACACGGTGCCGAGGTGATTGCTGAACTGGTAGCGGGGAAGTTGCTTCGGTGAGGGGAGACCTGGACTGAGCGTTACGTGTTCCATCATCAGCACCCGTTCGCTTCCGTTAACGAGATGATGGGTTTCGATCTCTTCTTTCTTCACACCGCTTTCGGTACGACGATAAATCTCAAAACCTTCCAGATAAATGCGGTCTTCCCGGATAATCCCTCTGTCCACCCGCTTGCGCGTCCGCTGCTTGTCTGCACCATAGTTGTACAGCGCTGTGTCAACGCCGCCCAGATTGGCCATGGCAATCATATCATCGTGGTTCCACTGCAGCTCGTCAAGGGTCTTGCCCAGGTTGAGGATGTTGCCGTGAATGTCATGTGTATAGGTGGTGACCTCACTGCCGACCTGCGTGGTATGGAGCCGGTTGTTGTTCGGTTCATACTCGTACGTGCGCGTCCAGCTGTCGGTGTTGCCCACATGCCTCATCTCTTTAATATTCCCTGCTTCATCATACTGATAGAACTGGGTGTAAATACGCAGCGCATTATTCCCTGTGAGGAAACTGCCGATGGTGCCATATATGAATTTCCGGTCAGGCGCTTCGGCAGCCGACGTGTTCTCTCTCCCGCTGGCTTCGATAAGCCGGTACAGGGCATCATAGAGATAGCGGTTCTCGGGCTTGATCATCGTGTTGTTCAGGAAAACAATATCAGAGAGTGAATCGACAATCTCCGTAATGTTGCCCACGGGATCGTAGGTATACTCCAGTTTTTGAAACTGCGTTGGCCCACCACCCTGTGGATTGGTTTCCAGCTTGACCAACCGGAACGTTTTCGGGTCATAGGTATACGTAGTCGCGGTGTTGCAACCCAACTCCTGGCGCTCGCGCTGCCCCTTGGCATCGTACAGAACTTTCTTAATGGCCTGTGTTCGATGGCCGCCGATCGTGAGGGTCTCGCTCTCCAGCAGCCCGCGTTTGTTGTAGGTGGGCTGGTAAATGCCAGCAGTGGTCAGCTGACTATGCCAGTTGGTCAGTTTGGTCATCCGGTTGAGGGCATCAAATTCGGTGACCTTCTCAAACGTTTCACTTTCGAGTTTCCCTGTCTCGGTACGCCAGTCGATGAGCGGCTGGTTGTATTGATTCGTCAGTGTACGCCGCGTAGTCAGCAGGTTTCCTTTGAAATCAAAGGCTGCCTGCTCGGCTTTTCCGCTAGAATCTAAATGAAATTTCCATTGACCAAGCCTATTCGTTGCTTTGTCACTGGCCTGGTCATTCGCATAGACAAACTTTTCAATGATCACGTCGGTGACGCCTCCTTCCACGGAAAGTTCTTTCGTCATTGGCCGCTGCAAAGCATCGTAGCGTGAACGGTAGAGGCGCTTTACGTGCCCGGTAATATTCCCGGAGGGTTCAACTTTTCCATTTTCATCCCAGCCGAACAACGGATTACCGGCTGCGTTGTTGATCATCCAGCGATCACCAGCGTCCATGCTGCGCTGAAAAAGTAGGTTGCCGGCAAGGTCATAGGCAGGATAGGTAGCCGATGTGGTTATCACTACATATTCCATCACGCGATTGCCCCTCGCATCGCGTATCCAGAGGGGCTTGCCTTCGGCATCCAACTTGGTATAGGTCACATATTTTTTCTCCTCCCAGAAATAATTGCCGGCGGCATTTTCTTTCCAGGTTTTGTTGTGTGCGATGCTGATCACATCTCGGCCAAGGCTGTCGAGTATGGTAACAGCGGGAGTATTGGCGTGATTGGCGGCCATCCAGGCTGCGCGCTGTGCGGCGGAAAACGTAGTGGGGGGAGATGGGGGTAAAACAGCAGGCATGTTCAAGGCGGTGTACCAGGAACTCTCCAGCACCGAGTCGTTGGCATCAAAGGTTTTTACCTGCCAGTTGTCAAACTCCACACGGGAAAGGGTGCCATCGGGCATTTCGGTGCGCACCAATCGCCCGGCAGCATCGTAGTACATGAGCGGTGTAACACCTACTGGTGAAGAAACTTGAAACCGATGAGCCTCCGCTAGTGAACTGAAGTACGGCTCGTATTGCATAACGGGTTTTCCCTTGTTATTCAGCACGGTAAGTCCTGAGGCAATCCACCGCAGGCCGGTTGTGCCCTCTTCCGGTTCTGCCTGAGTCTTTTTCACAAGCACGGCACCTGAACCATCGGAGTATTCAAAAGCAGCCTGAATATCAGGCCCACCCGAAGGTTGATGTTTTACATGTTGCTCACGCATCAGCGCGGCGGCACAGGGTGGATGTTTGTCCGTACCGGTGAGCTTGCCAAAAGAATAGACAAACCGTGCGGTAGTGGTGCTCAACAAATCTTTCGCTGTGGTAGCCGAATAAGGCTTGGTGAAAAGGTCGAGGATATCGCTTTCAGCCAGATCTGCTTTATAGTTTGATGGAAGGATATCACCTGATTCATTGGTGTTGCCAGGCCCTTTTCCTCTGATGGCCATGGCAACCGGCAGGCCCAGTGCATCAAAGGCAACTTCACTGATGTTATCGTTGATGTCTTTGAGTTGCGCCGGGGCAAGTACACGGAAATCAAATTTCCCGATGGATGTTACGTTAAGGAGCGGGTCGGTACTGGATTGAATGTACAGATCACGTGGGTCGTAATTCAGTACCGTGGGATTGCCAAAGGGATCGGTGTATCGTTCCGGGAGGAAGAAGTGGATTTTTGCATCCGACTCAAAGCCGGCCCTTCCTGAGCAAATCCAATAGTTCTTGCCGTCGTATAAGTATCCGCTTTCCAGTTTGTTTTGAAGGGTCCCACGCCTGCCCGTCAACTTGCTTCCCAGGATATCGGTAAGTAGGTCGTCGGTAAATGCCAGCTTATAGGTTTCGTAAGGCAAGGCATGATATGTGATTTCGCCCAGCGGCAACGAGTCTATGAGGTCATCTTTGAAGTAGAGTGTCTTCACATGCTCAACAATCCGATGGGCAGGTGTTGTCGCTGAAGTTGGTTGCTTATGATATTCAACTTCTTCAACGGCCAGCAGGGTTGTTCCGGGTGGATTAACAGCCTGATGAATGGCACTGAGCTTGTATTTTCTAAATGAGTTTAACGAAAAGTACCTGGACGCTGGAACCGGTATACCGGTAAGTTCATACGTGAGCACTTCGCACGGCGAAGGCAGTCTATGCTTGTTATGTTCTGACTGAGTCGTGAGCTTCACAGAAGCAAACCGATTTTCCGTGTAGGCGATGTGTGTTTCTCTTTGAACCTTGCGAACATTAGCGATCTCCGGCAGGGTAGGATCAATGACCTCCTGCCACCGGCCATAACCCACGGCAATGGATTGCAGCACGTTTCCCCATCCGTCTATCTTCAGGTTAAGGGTGTGGGCAATGCGTGGATCGGGCTTTATTGACTTTGTCCGCAAGTCCAGCTCAAAGTTGTACGTGATGGCTTCACTTTCTGTCGCGTGAAACACGGCGTGCGCGTTATGGCCTTGTGGCTGAAGTAAGCGGATATGACAGTTGTGCGTGGCTGCGGAGAAGAACTTCATGCGTTTGCCCGTAACATGAAGCTGGTCGTTCACTTCGAGCTCATACACCTCCTGCCTCAGCGGCATACCCTTGCAGGCACGCAAAGCTTCACGCCATTCCTGGGTCGAAAGATTCTGGCCTTCCAAATCTGGCTCCGGTAATTCATTCTCATGAAAACTCCAACCCGATGGTTGCGAGTATCCATGCTCTTCTGCCCAGGCCGGGAAGTATTCCTTGCTGAACTGGCCTAGAATTTTGTTCCGGGGAAGACAGGCACCCGTATGATACCATGTAATTGTTTTAATCGGTGGTTGATACAGGGTTTTGTCCTGAGTGACATAAGGACTAGAAGCATTTGCGCCCTGGAATTTTCCAAAGGACTCAATGTCTGTTTGCTCTACCCGGCCAAAGCCGCGAAACTCCCGTTCGGGATGGTCATAATACCCATGGTGGTACGAGTATTCATTGGAGAAACTACTACACCGCCATTGATCCTTACTTGTTACTCTCGTCACCACGTGCACCGGGAAATGCAATTTGGTAATCCAGGGTTTGCCTGCTTTTTTGTCCTCGAGATAGAATCGGGTGGAAGCGGCATACTCAAACGAGACTGTCTTACCCATATTGTTATCATACGAAGTCATGATGTGCGGCTTCTTGCTGCTCATCAGGTCGATATACCGGAGCGGTGACGCGGCATCCTTTGCCAAGCTGCTCGACCAAACAATACAGGCGATGCCGTTGCCCAACAGGTCGGTGACCGAAACTTTCGAGAGGTTATTAATTTCTGGGAAGGCATCAATTTCAAAAGGTGTGGTAGAAAACGAATTCCCGCTTTGATTAAGCCAGCAGGAAAATTTGTTTTTACCCAGATAAATAATGTCTGTTGTGCCAGAGCCGTCAATGTCCGTGAGCCTGAGAAAAGAGGGATTGAACGTGTCTTTGTGGTCGAATACCGGCGCGTGGTCCATGGCTACCTTGGCACCGAACTTTCCGTGGCCACAGTTAGGCCAGTAGCATACTTCACCATTCCTTATACGCACGATGTCGCTCAAGCCATCGCCCGACATATCCGCCAGGAAAATGCTTTGCGTGGAATCTGCAAAAGCAATGGCCGGTCCTTTTTCTTCGTCATAGGATTTTGTCGTTCTGTAGCTCCGGGTAAATCCATGGCGGCCATCGGATTCGTAACAGGCAAACACATTTTCTTCGGTGATCAGAACTTCCGCTTTGCCATCGCCATTGAGATCCAGCATACGGGTATTGGCGTCTTTAAAATTGATGTTGGGAAGTGTGCGGAAGGCGTTGAACCGCTGCCACTCATTTTCATCGTCCAGTTCAAAATAGCCGGGCATGGCACCGCTGTAGCTGACGAGCTGCTTGCCGCCATCGGCATCGAGGTCGGCGAGTTGCAGTTCACCGCCAAGCCCGGCAAACGATGGCTTGGGTGTTACCAGTTTGGCGTGA
The DNA here is from genome assembly GCA_964392375.1 of uncultured Ohtaekwangia sp. Taxonomy (GTDB): domain Bacteria; phylum Bacteroidota; class Bacteroidia; order Cytophagales; family Cyclobacteriaceae; genus ELB16-189. Next base: position 18,873 of record CAYMPU010000124.1, read on the forward strand.
GCAAACTCACCGTTCCCCAGGTTGTGTTTATAGTACCAGCCATTGCCTTGCTCGGTCAGAATACCGGACAAGCCTTCACTAAACAGGTCCGTGAACTGGTATTGGTTTTCATCCAGGCCTACCGGTGCATGGACAAGGTCTTCGGAAGAAACGGTCTTAACTGTCTTATCCCAGGCATGTTCCTGATATTCAAATTTAACCGGAGGCATTTCGCGGTGCTTGTTCGTGGTCTCATTGAAACCATGCAGGACGGCAGACGCTAAGAAAGTAAAGTTGGGTGTTTCATTGAAGGTTAAGTTGAGCGACTTTACTACGCCCTTGTATTCCGTTGTTTCAAAGTTGTGATAAAGCAAAATTCTTCGACATAGGCGTGTGGTTCGTATTTCAAATCCAGATCGATAATCCGAAAAGGGATCCTGCCGGAATTTCCAAATCGTGCTTACGGCGGTCCACGGATCCGTTACCAACAGCCCATAATCAAACACATTATGAAAACAATAATTATCGGCGATTGGGTATTGTTGACGAAACCCTCCGTACGGGGTTTTATTTCCGTATAGAACTTTCTGCAGATATAGATTTGTATAGGTAAGCTTTCCATTGCTTTTCCTGTTTCGATGGTGAAGTTCATCGGACAAAAAACCAACATCGTCCTCTTGTTTATAGATATACTGGATGCAGTTTCCCTTATCATCAAATGAGAACTCCGGCAACCACTCATAGGTCCTGAATTGATTATTGGGATCCGATATTCTCGAATCAGCAGACCAGCCAAAAAGGGTTGTCACATTGTCTTTGGTAATCACCCGCCATCGTATCTCTCCGGTTTGTTCGTCCCGCCAACGCTCAATTTTGGCAAACAAGCCTTCGATGCGCGGGCGGTAAAGTCGGACCTCAAAATTTTGTGTGCCAATAGAATCATTTCTCTTCGTTCTGGTCGTAGTACCCGGATCGTAAGCAGGTACAAGGTCCTCCGCTTCCGAAAATAGATACGTATCCGAATCAATCGCATCGAAATATTTTGGAAGCCCTTTATCCGTTTTTCGTTTAAAAGACGGCAAGCTTAAACTCCAGCCCAGACCGAAGATGCCGTTGCCCGCGCCCGAATTGTAGGAGAGACTCAACGAAGGAGAAAATCCCCTGCCTTTGGAAACCGGTATGGGAATACTAAAGGAGGCCGTGCCATTGACCGCATTGACGGAGAATTTTTCATCGATGCCTTTTACGGCGCCTCCCCCTTTTGGGAGGGATAGGGTAGGGACCTCTATTGCATTGGATTTGCGCTGGCCGGAATCGCGACTATTCCCCGCAGGTGACCCAGCGTGGCTGGATTGAGATTCCTTCGATGATCGCGCATTTCTCTCCATACAAACTGACAGGTGCACATGGGTTTGATCGTTTTCGAAGCCAACAGCACACAATCAGTAATCAAGAAACCGCAAATGATGTGGTGGTCTAAAATAGAAATCAATCGTTGGGAAAACAATCTATGGCCATATTAATTTATTGTCTCTTCGATTGCCATGTGGGAAATAGTATTCCCCCTTTAGGGGTTGGGGCGGGGGAGATCGTTGGTGTTGGGTTCGGCGCGGCGTCGAGTGCGTTTGATGCGGATGGGTTCCCGCAGATTGCCGCAGATTTGAGCCCACGCAGATTAACGCAGATTTTGATCAGCCACAATTTGGGCAGCGGGTCGAGTGCGTTGGATTCGGATGGGTTCCCGCAGATTGCCGCAGATTTGAGCCCACGCAGATTAACGCAGATTTTGATCAGCCACAATTTGGGCAGCGGGTCGAGTGCGTTGGATTCGGAT
>CAYMPU010000125.1:0-4970 GCA_964392375.1 uncultured Ohtaekwangia sp.
ATGTTGATGGTGTCGATGTCTTCGGTAAGAGCAAGAGGCGTGTTGAGAAATCCGTACATCTCAGATTTGGTTTCGACTTTCAAGTTCTTGTTCTCATCGTCGAAGGCGTATACATTGTAGTTACCTGCGCGGATATTTTCCATCCTGAATATGCCACGCTTGTCGGTCATGGTGAAGTAGCTCGGAGCATCGGTGAAAATGTCGAATGTATCCTGGTCGTAGATGGCAACCGTGATCTTTTCTTTTGGTGTTCCTTCCAGGGCATCCGTAATCGAGCCTACTATACTGAGTGAGTCAAAGAAGGATACGGTACTGAATGCCAGCTTGAAATTGGGCGGGGTATTACTTTCTGTTATGTCCTGAATGCCTTCCCGGAAAAGAATGCTGTATGTCGTGCTGTCTTTCCAACGAATCTTGGGAGTGATGAAAACTTTGTTCCCTTTAACGGTGTATTCAATATCCTTTCCGAGCGTTGGGCTGATGATGATTTCTTCCCGTGGACTGTTGAGCTTGACATTTTCATCAAAGGTCAGCAGGACGGTTAGACCTTTATAGTTTACTGCGTTGGCAGTTGGTATTGAGGATAGGAGCTTGGGTGGTCGTTTGTCTTTGGGGCCTCCGGTTGGGGACTGAATGTTGGCGCATTGGCTCCAGAGAAAGAGGAGCATCGCGGGGATCAGCAGCCGGAGGAAAAGCAATTTCATTTTTGAACTACAAAGATGAGGCTGGAATAGTTGGTTTTGCTCTTTCCTTTAAGGTTTGATTTCAAGCCCGTGCGTACGGCGCGCAGAATACCAAAAAGGGTAAGTGCGCCTCCATTTCTGTAACGCTCACTCAAGAGGCTGACATAGTACGCATCCAGTTTCATGGGAATGACATCCTTAATGATTAGTCCTTCTTTTTGTAGCAGCGTTGTCATATTGCTTTTCGTGAAATGCCAGAGATGCCGTGGTACATCATAGGCTGCCCAGATCGATTGGTAATGCTGCGCGTCATACGATTCCCGATTGGGGACAGCAATAAAAATGGTGCCACGATCGGCAAGTTTTGCCTTCAATTCCTGAATGGTCTCGCGCAATCGGTACACGTGTTCGAGTACGTGCCAAAGGGTAATTACCTCGAACGTTTGATTATTCAACTCTTGAAGTTTGGACACAACGGAAATGTCGGCCCCTATTTTTTTGCGGGCATCTTCTGAGGGCTCAACGCCCTGCACCGTGTAGCCATGACTCTTTACTTCTCGCAGGAAGTGGCCAGTACCAGCGCCGTAGTCCAACAGCGGACCCTGGTGTAGGTATTTTTTTACCAGTGAATACTTCCAACGCAGCGAGAAACCTCTCATTATCAGATAGATAGAATCAAGAATGCCTTTGGAGGCTGATGTATGCGATATGTATTTGTCGGATTGGTAATACCGTGCGGCGTTTTCTTCGGTCGGGCGCGGACTGGTGATCGCCAGTTTGCAGACATCACATTGTTTCACATGAAACGTTTCTTGTGTGGAGGTGAAGTCCTTACTGGTGTGCAGTGTTGTAAAAGAATGGCTGTCGCAAATGGGACAATGCGCTACGTCTTCCAGCGGCATCACTTTCCGAGGTATATGGTCATGATGGAAACATCCGACGGAGAAACGCCGCTGATGCGCGACATCTGCCCGATGGTCGATGGCTTGATCTTCTTCAGTTTTTCCCTTGCTTCAGAGGACAATGCCTTGACGCGGTCGTAGTCAAAATCGTCGTGGATTTTGTAGTTGTCGAGGCTTTCGATCTTCTCGGCCATCTTTTGCTCCCTGTCGATATAGGGTTCGTACTTCAAAAGAATTTCGGCTTGTTCAGCAACTTCTGAAGTATAACTATTTACGAGGGCTGCTGTAGATGCGTGCAGATTGAGAAGTTCGCGAACAGAGATTTCGGGTCGGCGCAGCAAGTTTGCAACGGATGTCTTTTCACGCGTGGGCGAAGATCCCATGGCTTCAAGGCCAGGGTTGATTTCTTCGGGAGTGATTCGTGTCGTATTGAGCGCGTGCAGAATTTCTTTCAGTCGGTCCTTCTTGGCGGTAAGTGATTTGACGCGTTCTTGTGAGGCGAGTCCAAGCGCATGTCCTTTTTCTGTTAGCCGGATGTCGGCATTATCCTGGCGCAGTAATATCCGATACTCTGCCCGGGAGGTGAACATTCGGTATGGTTCGATGGTGCCTTTATTAACAAGATCATCGATGAGTACTCCAATGTAGGCTTCGGACCGCTTGAGGATGAAGGGTTCCTTGTTGGCTACTTTATTATGCGCGTTGATGCCGGCCATCAATCCTTGACCAGCGGCTTCTTCGTAGCCTGTCGTACCATTGATTTGGCCTGCAAAGTATAGATTATCAATGAGTTGCGTCTCTAGCGTGTTCCTTAGTTGTGTAGGGGGGAAGTAGTCGTACTCGATAGCATATCCGGGTCTGAACATTCTAGCGTTTTCAAGTCCGGGTATGCTGGTCATCGCTTTGTATTGAACATCCTCGGGAAGGGAGGTAGAAAATCCGTTGACGTAGATCTCGACGGTATTCCATCCTTCGGGTTCGACAAATATTTGGTGCCTGTCGCGATCGGCGAAGCGGTTGATTTTGTCCTCTATGGATGGGCAATAGCGTGGTCCAATTCCCTCAATTCTACCTTGGAACATGGGGGACTTGTCAAAGCCCTTCTCGAGTTCTCTATGCACAAGGTCATTGGTATAGGTAATCCAGCAGCTAACCTGTTTATCGGGTGGTTTGGTAGAGCTGAGGAATGAAAACTTTCCTGGATTCTCATCTCCGGGCTGTTCTTCCATTTTGGAGTAGTCCAGAGAGCGGCCATCAACACGGGGGGGTGTACCTGTTTTCATGCGTCCGGATTCAAAGCCGAAGCGCTCCAGATTCTCGGTTAGTCCAGTAGATGCTTTTTCTGCCGTTCTTCCACCACCGAAGTTCTTTTCACCGATGTGGATCTTTCCATTGAGGAAGGTTCCGTTGGTTAGAATCACGGCTTTTGATCGAATTTCCAGTCCAAGGGCTGTCCTGACCCCTACTGCCTGCTTGTCTTCAATGAGGATATCCGTGACCATTTCTTGCCAGAAGTCCAGGTTCTTGGTCTTTTCGAGCATGGACCGCCATTCCTGGGAGAAGAGCATGCGATCATTTTGAGTGCGAGGGCTCCACATAGCGGGTCCTTTTGACCGATTGAGCATCCTGAATTGGATCATGGAATTGTCGGAAACAATTCCGGAATAGCCCCCCAGGGCATCAATTTCCCTTACAATTTGGCCCTTGGCTACGCCACCCATGGCGGGATTGCACGACATCTGGCCGATTGTGGTCATGTTCATGGTGACCAATAGTACCCTTGAGCCCATATTGGCTGCTGCTGCCGCCGCTTCACAACCAGCGTGACCTGCCCCTACTACAATGATGTCGTACTCTGGAAACATAGGCTTTGTATGTTCCACGTGAAACTTTGGGCTTTTCAGGGCCCCCTGACGTTTCACGTGAAACTTAAGACCACAAAGATAGGCAGGCTTCTTCTTTCCTTCGCATCTGGACTACTTGCCCCGGCGTTTTATCCTTGTAACCGAGGATGTGAAGGAGGCCATGGGCCATGACCCGTCGGAGTTCTTGACGAAAGGGCTGTTTGAAGCTCCTTGCATTCTCACGAACCCGGGGAATGCTTATGTAGATCTCCCCCACGATAGCTTCCGCGGAATAGTCGAAAGTGAGGATGTCGGTGAAGGTGTTGTGGCGAAGGTATTTCTTGTTCAGATCGGCCACAAAGGGATCCGACGCGAAAACGTAAGTGAGAGATTCGATTGTCTTGCCTTCCCGGGAGGCTATAGCACCTAGCCACTGGGAAGTCTTCCGGCTTTGAGGAAGTTTAAATGGGATACCCTTCGAAAGAAAGGTAATGTCAGGCATTCATGTAAAAGCTGAGCTCCACAATGCGACCACCTTCGGAGAACAGGACGTCATCAGCCAGGTGTTTCATCAGAAAAATGCCCCGGCCACCTGGTTTTTCAAGGTTTTCGGGTGAAGTGGGGTCGGGAAGATGGGCATAGTCAAATCCTTTGCCTTCATCTTCAATGCGGAACTTCAGTGTGGAACCATCGACCATCAGTGACATGTGAACATTTCTGGAAGGGTCGCTCTTGCTGCCGTGTTTGATGGCGTTGTTTACCGCTTCCGTCACGGCGATCATGATGTTACCATAGATATCATCGTCGAGATGAAACTTCTCACGTGCATTGTCAATGAAGCTTTCGACCATCCTGATATTCTCAGTCAGCGCGGGCACTTCTATCCGGATAGTATTCATAGGGCGTTACTTCTGGTTGCCGAGGCGCTTGAAATACTCATTGACCTCATTCTTGTAGTAAGGATATAGCTTCGGGGGCACGGTCTTGAGCAATTCTACTTCTTTTTCCTTTAACCGTAAATATTCCTCAAAGGCCTTGGGGATTTCTTTCTGGTAATCTTTTGCCGTTTCACCTTTTCGCTCCTGGTCCATCTCCTGTTCGCGCATGGATTTCTCAGACTCCAACAGCCGTGTGACAATTTCTTTCTGACGCCGGATCGTTTGTTCAGTGATTTGTTTGTTAACAAGATCAAGCTCGGTCTGTTCCATCTTCGCCGGTAAATCGTTACCCATCGGTTTGCCTCCCTCCTGCTTCATCTGCTCCTGCATTTCTTGAAGGGCACGGCGAATCCTCTCTTGCTCAGCAGCCATCTTGGCCAATTCCTCCGAGAGCTGACGCCCGCTCTTCCCACTCTTTTTGATTTCTTCCATTTGCTGGTTGAGCTTCATCTGCATCTCGCTAAGATTCTTTTTGCCTTTCTGCTTCTTGCCTTTGCTCATCGACGGCATCGCGTTCTGCATCATCTGCTGCATCATGTCAAAGTGATCGTTCAGCATCAGCGCAAGATTGTTGATGCTCGTCATCGACAACTGCATGTCGGA
>CAYMPU010000126.1:0-14791 GCA_964392375.1 uncultured Ohtaekwangia sp.
TGATCGGTGATCAGTAATCAGTAATCAGTAAAGACTCAGGCTACCCGTTCAACTCTTCCAGTATCTGCGAAAGGTGATCGTAGTCTTTCAATCCTGGTGCGGCTTCATGGGAGCCTTTTAGCACAATGCCTGAAGCGCCACATCTGGATAAGAATGCTGCGGCGGAACCTTCAAGGCCGATCCGGGCTATCAGAACCGGGCGCCCTTGAAAGTAAGAAGCCTTCACATCGTCGGGCACATCGGTGACCATCCAGAAGGCGATCGCTTTGTTAGGTTCATTCATTGCTCGTGCCGCATCGAGGAATCCGACTTCAACGATGAGTGGCACCGAGGCATCCCTAAAATCAGATAGGCGGTCGACGGTGATATGAATGTAATCAGCAGCGTATTCTGCTGCTGCCGTGGTCACGTCTGCCAGTGGGGTGGGTCCCGGTTCAATGACCCTGCCCGGGCCTGCAATCCATCCGATCATCTGCTGGTACGATTCCGGGCTTACATAGTCGCGGTGAGCGGGATCAACCACGAAGCCGAGCATATCGGCGCCCATACCCGCACAGTACCGGGCGTCGCTGAGGTTGGTGATGCGGCTGACGTAAACAGTGGGACGCGATTGCATGGCCAAATATTCAAAAAGAAAAATAACTTTGTAAAATAAGTTTGGTGTGTTGAGGGCTACGCGTGTCATTCTACTGTTTTTTCTGCTCTTCGGATGCCAGTCCCGCGACATCCTGCCCAAGCGCACCGGTGAGGAATATGTCCCGATCCGCGTTGGCGCTTACTGGGAATACGCTGTTGCCGAGACGACCATTACTCCGGTAGGCGGACAAGTCAATGTGTTCTCCGAACTGCGTTTTGATGTGGTGGATTCACTGATCAATGCCGGGGAGCTGACGTACATTCTACAGCAAAAGACCCGCCTGGCAGGAGCCAACGATTGGACGGTTGGCGAGACCTGGTCGGTGCGCATCAGTGAATTCCAACTCGTTCAGCAGGAAGGGAACGTGCCGTATGTAAAAATGCTGTTCCCGCTCAGCGAGGGAAAATCGTGGAATGGCAATGCCCTCAACAATCTGGGCGGCACCGATGCGTGTGCTGACGGGACGTTTTCCTGTGACAACTACATCGTCACGGACCTGAACAAGCCCTTCGAAATTCCCGGCACACTTTCGTATGATGATTCCGTTACGATCCTGGAAAACAATGAGGATGATCCCATCGTTATGAAGGATGTGAGAAAGTCAGTGTATGCCAGGGATATCGGCGTCGTTTATCGTGAAGAGACACATCTGGAGTATTGTACCGTAGGCACTTGCATTGGCGAACAGGTCGTTGAGAATGGACGGATCTATAAGCAAACGCTTACGGCTCATGGCAACCTGTAGGGTTCTTATCCTATTGCTGGTTGTCTGCTCATCGGCATGGGCTCAGACCCACCGGTACATGGCCTTCTTTACCGACAAGACGGGTACACCGCATGCCGTCAATCAGCCGTCTACGTTTCTTTCCGACCGGTCGATCAATCGCAGGGCGAAGATGGGATTCACAACCAAGATTGACGATCTTCCGGTGACGCCATCGTATGTGACGCAGGTGCGAGCCACTGGAGCCAAGGTCTTCTTCACATCACGCTGGATGAACGGCGTGCTCATCGAGGCCACGCCAGCTCAGGTAGCGGCCATTGAGGCACTTCCGTTTGTGTCTTCAACGGAATTTGTCGCTCCCAACCAGCGACTGCTTGGTGGCCGAAAAGCACGGCTGACTTCAACGAGTGTGACCACCCATGCTACCGATGATCAGATGGCCATGCTCAGCCTCGACACCATGCACACGGACGGATACCGGGGCGAAGGCGTGATGATTGCCGTAGTGGACAGCGGTTTTCCTGGCGTTGATATCCATGCCCCGTTTCAGGCGCTTCGCGATGATGGACGCATCGTAATGGAGCGGGACTTCATCACCAACTCATCCAATATTTACCAGTTCGATGAGCACGGCACACAAGTACTCTCCATCATGGCGGCGGAGAGCCCGACCTTTCAGGGTGGAGCGCCAAAGGCTAATTACTTGTTGTTCGTGACAGAAGATGTTGTCAGCGAATACCGCATCGAAGAGTACAACTGGCTCTTTGCCGCAGAGCAGGCCGACAGCGCCGGCGCGGATATTATCCAGTCATCGGTGGGCTACCATGATTTTGATGATCCATCCATGGATTATACCACCGCGATGTTGGATGGAGAGACAGCTGTTGTTTCAAAGGCAGCCTCGCACGCACGCGACCGAGGCATTGTTGTCGTTGCGAGTGCTGGCAACGAGGGTGCAACGCCGTGGCAATTCATCGCTCCGCCTGCTGACGTCGATGGAATCCTTGCCGTTGGGGCGGTCACCATCACGGGGGTGAAGGCCACCTTCAGCTCAATCGGTCCAACTGCTGATGGTCGGATAAAGCCCGATGTCGTTGCGCTGGGAGTGGGTGTGAGGGTCATAGGATCCGATGGACAAGAAACCAACGTGAGTGGGACCTCAGCCGCCGCTCCCCTCGTAACGAGTTTGATCGCGGGCCTGATACAGGGTTATCCGTCTGTTCACATGAACACATTGCTGCAGGCGGTGAGGCTTTCGGCGACACTGGGCACAAAGCCTACGAATGAAATGGGCTATGGCATTCCCAATTATCGGGCGGTAAAGAATTACCTCAGCCTGAACGGAGGCATTCCCATGAAAATATTCCCTAACCCCGTGCAAAATACCCTTTGGCTCTACCCCGGGTTTGTGGGGGAGTCCATGAACCTGGCGATCTATGATGGACTGGGTAAGGTGATGCTGGAAGAGCAAATTACAGTTACCTGGTCCGACACCCCACTGCGGTTCGATGTTACCGCCCTTGCCCCAGGGTTGTATGTGTTGCGAATCAACGTGGGTGTGTTTGTGCTTACCGTTCGGTTTGTAAAAGTTTAATATGCTATTTTTGGACTTCGAATCATGAAGCCCATCATCGCCCCATCCATCCTGGCCTCCGACTTCGCCTATCTCCAGCGTGAGATCCAGATGATCAATGAAAGTGAGGCCGACTGGGTCCATGTAGACATCATGGATGGCGTGTTTGTGCCCAACTTGTCCATGGGACTTCCTGTCGTCGAGGCCGTAAACCGCCATGCAAAAAAGCCGTTGGATGTGCACCTCATGATCGTACACCCGGAGCGCTTTGTTGAGGCCTTCCAGAAGGCTGGGGCAGCCACCATTTCTGTACATATTGAGGCTTGTCCACACCTCCATCGCAACATCCAGCAGATCAAGCAGCTGGGAATAAAAGCTGGCGTGGCGCTCAATCCGCATACCCCGGTAGATCACCTCAAGAACATTATTGCCGATATCGACCTGGTCTGCCTGATGTCTGTGAATCCAGGCTTCGGAGGACAGAAGTTTATAGAGGGTACATATTTGAAAATCAAGGAATTAAAGAGTTTGATCTCAGCGACAGGTTCAAAGGCTCTCATTGAGATCGACGGGGGTGTAAACCAGGCCAACGCCAAGCCTTTGCTGGAAGCTGGTGCTGATGCGCTCGTGGCCGGGAACTTTGTGTTCTCATCACCGGAGCCCATGAAAGTCATCCAGCAACTGAAGAACCTGTAGCCTGCATTGGCAGGGATTTTGTTTTAGCATCGGAAACGAGCATGAAGACCTCCCAAATCCTCATCATGGCTATTGTGCTGATGTCGTGTGCGCGGTCGGTTACCCGCATCGAACCGGCGCAGACCATCGACCTGAGCGGCCGGTGGAATGATGCAGACTCGCGCCAGGTGGCTACGGCGATGATCACCAACTTGCTCAGCAGTGAAAAGTTTAAAGAATACGCCGCACAGTTGGGCCGGAAACCCGCCATCATTGTTGGGTTGGTCAGGAACAGGACCAGTGAGCATATCGATACGGAAAATTACATCAAGCGGATCGAGTTGGCTATCTTCAATTCCGGTGTTGCCGATGTGGTAGAGTCCGGAGCCTTCCGCGACAAGCTCCGGGTGGAGCGAGTCAACCAGCGCGACTTTGCAAAGTCTTCTACCGCAGCCCAGTGGGGCATGGAGCTGGGTGCGAACCTGATGCTCTTTGGAGAGATGACCTCAGAGACGGACACTTATCAAAAAGAGCGCGTCGTCAATTATGTGACAACCCTTTTCCTCACCGACGTGGAGAGTAATAAGCGGGTATGGTACGGCCAGGAGGAAATCAAGAAGTACGTAAAGAATTAGCAGTCATGTCTCGCCGGGCCTTCCATCTTGGCCATCGTGCCCATCATCGGTGGTTGTATGTGCTCCTGGTTTTTCTTGTGACCGGTGGCTGTGCTACGTATTACAAGGCAAACCTTCCCTTCAACCAGGACTTTGAGCGCGGCGATCTGAACAAGGCGCTGAAGACCCTGCAAGAGAAGCCATCCGAAGGAGCGGGTAAGAAACAATTTCTTTACTTCGTCAACAATGGTCTTGTGCTTGCTATGCTGGGGAAGTACAATGAGAGTAATTATTATTTCGAGCGTGCGTACAATTTTGGTGAAGACTACCGTATCAACTACCTCAACGAAGCCGCGACGTATTTTAGCAATCCCAACTTTACTGTATACCGTGGTGAAGACCATGAGCACTTGTTGTTGTTGTACTTCAAGGCACTCAATTACCTGAAGATGAACAAGACCGATGAGGCGCTCGTCGAATGCCGGCGACTCAACATCCGGCTGCAGCAGCTCAGTGACCGGTACACTTCAGCAGACAAGTACCGTAAAGATCCATTTGTCAACACCCTCATGGGCATCATCTATGAGGCGGATATGGACTACAACAACGCGTTCATTGCCTACCGCAATGCTGTGGAGGATTACGAAGGAGAATTCAAGCAGCTTTTCCAGATAGAGGCACCCGAGCAGCTCAAGAAAGACCTCCTGCGTGCAGCCCGGCTGAGCGGCATGGAGGAAGAGTACGAGCGCTACCGTGAGAAGTTTGGTATGCCCGAGTCAGACACCACAGAGCACGCGGGAGGTGAAGTGATCTTCTTCTGGCACAATGGCCTCAGTCCCGTAAAGACAGAATGGTCGGTAACGTTTGCCATCACCCACCGCAACGGGATGATGTACTTTACCAATGAAAGCCTCGGGTTGAGCTATGCCTTTTCGGATTCGGAATACAAGGCGAGCGACATCAAAGCCGTCTCGAACCTCGACGTCTACAGGCTCACGCTGCCGAAGTATGTTGAAAGGCCTGCGTATTATACCGGCGCAACCCTGGGCATAGGCGAAGATCGACATCCTGTACAATTGCTGGAGGATGTGAACAAAGTCGCTTTCAAGTGCCTTGATGAGCGGATGAACCTCGAGCTCAGCAAAGCGTTGATGCGGCTGGCCGTGAAGAAAGCTTCCGAGTATTCCGCAAGGGCAGAAGACCGTTGGGCCGGCGTGCTGGTAGAGATGATCAACCTCATTACCGAGGCCGCAGATACCCGCAACTGGCAGACGTTGCCCCACAGCATTTACTACGCGAGAGTTCCATTGCCGGCAGGCCAAAGTACCATTACATTCCAGACCACCGACTACCTTGGCCGCTCGCAAGACCACACGTTCACTTATGATTTGAAACCGGGGCAGATGCATGTGCATACGTTTACCAGTTTGGAGAGTCAAGTGGCGAGGGGAGGGTTTTGAAGGGAAGGAGGAAGGAGGAAGGAGTTAGGAGTTAGGAGTTAGGAGTTGGGGGCCTGTCCGACCGCCTGGTGAACTCCAGGTCAGGCTTTACAATCTGGGCAGGCGGGCGGGCATTTTCAGTGCCCGGTAAAAACCCTACCTTTAAGCATATTTTACCTCAGTAAATTGTCACGTTTCCTCTTCATAGCAGTGCTTTGCCTTGGTCTGGCTATGCTAGTTCCGGGGATGGTTATTGCGCAGGAGGACACAACGAAGACCAAAGAGGTCGTTGTCGATACGTTGCAGCCGCCGAAGCAGAACGTGCCACAGAAGGCGCCGGTTTCGCCAGCCGTAAATGGAGAAGAGAAGGACGAGGACAAAACTTCATTTCCACTCGATAACTTTTATGCCGAGATCAAGAAGCGGCCGTTGTCGATCTTCCGCAATTTCCGCTTTGGCTTGAGCACGGGTTATGGCAACCAGTTCTTCAGTCATGAGCTCCCGGGCTACGGCGTCTATCAGGCTCCGGGTCAGGCGCCATCGATCTTTCCGATAGGGGCCACCGGGACACGCTATGCCAACTGGATCAACGAGCGTGTTCTCGACAACACCGCCGCGGTACCTGGCGCTTTTCTGGTCACCTCCGATACGGCGACTCTCGGGTTTCGGGGCAATGCCATGAGCATTCCGTTGAAAGCCACGATTCACTTTGAATTCAAGAACAAGTACCGCATCGGCATCGGCTATTCCTTTGAGTACATGAGCATGGGCACTTTCAAACCGATGTCGTTGAATGATCGCATCGGCACCATGACACCCTCCAATGGCTCGGGTATGATGAGCCGCTTCTTCGGCATGGCCGGTGTTTCGTTCTACCGTTCGCGTGACTATCTCTTTACCGGCGACATCCAGGTAGGCAGTTTTTCGCCCGGTAATTTTGATGCCGGGCAGGCCACCACCAACGTCTACTTCAACCTGGGCGTGACCGTCGAACGGGAGTTGTCGGAATACCTGCGACTATTCGTGCGCCCTTCCTTTGAGTTCAAGAGCTACACCCTCAACCTGCCCGAAGGAGGTAATCCCATCAGTCACGGGATGAACGCGGCTTACCTGAACATCGGATTTACCTACCGCATTCCCGAACTACCGAAGTGCTTCCACAGCGAGTGCCGGATACAGATCAACCACGCCCACGGGGACAAAGAATACCGGAGCCGGGTGCATCCGATATACAAGAAGCAGAACCCGAAGTACGGAGAGAATCATCCGAATTTGATTAAGTATAAGGGGAAGAATAAGAAGATGTTGAACCCCTATTGAGGGGAGATCCACTTTTGCATTTTGCATTCGTCATTTTACATTTTTCGGTTCTTATGGACTTCCTTAAAAGGGCTTTCCGTTCCAAACTTCTGGGACCTCAATAACCCACTTTTAGCTACTAAATTCCATGATTATTAACCCCAGCCGGCAAGGGTGTTTCGGGTGTTTTTCTCTATCTTTGCCCGTTCATTTTATAGTTAAGAAACCGACCCTAAACCAGTGGCAGAAGAGATCAGCGGATTACCTCCCCGGCAGAACATAATTCCGATCAGTATTGAGGACGAAATGAGGGGTGCCTACATCGATTATTCGATGTCGGTGATCGTCTCACGGGCCCTTCCGGACGTCAGGGACGGTCTTAAGCCTGTACACCGGCGGGTGTTGTATGGGATGCAGGAACTGGGGGTGAACTACAACAAGCCCTATAAGAAATCAGCCAGGATCGTCGGGGAAGTACTCGGTAAGTACCACCCGCATGGTGACTCCTCGGTTTATGATACCATGGTGCGTATGGCCCAGGATTGGTCCTTGCGCTATACACTTGTCGATGGTCAGGGTAACTTCGGCTCCATTGACGGCGACTTTCCGGCGGCTATGCGATACACCGAAGCGCGCCTGAAAAGGATCGCCGAGGAGATGCTTGCCGACATCAACAAAGACACGGTCGATTTCCAGCCCAACTTCGACGACTCCCTGACCGAACCCACCGTACTGCCGGCTAAGATCCCCAACCTGCTGGTGAACGGTTCTTCTGGAATTGCCGTAGGTATGGCCACGAACATGGCACCTCATAACCTGGTCGAAGTGGTCGACGGTATCAACGCCTATATCGATAACCGTGAGATTACCATACAGGAGCTGATGAAGTTTATCACAGCGCCTGACTTCCCGACGGGAGGGATTATCTATGGCACTTCCGGTGTACAGGAGTCTTACCTGACCGGCCGGGGACGCGTGGTGATCAGGGCCAAGGCCGAGATTGTTACGAACGCTCACGGTAAAGACCAGATCATCGTTACCGAAGTCCCGTACCAGGTCAACAAGGCCCTGATGATCGAGAAGACGGCTGCCCTGATCAACGAAAAGAAGATCGAAGGCATTTCGGACATCCGTGATGAAAGCGACCGGGACGGCTACCGGGTGGTCTATGACCTGAAGCGTGATGCCATACCCAACATTGTCTTAAACAATCTCTATAAGTACACCCAGCTACAGTCCTCATTTGGTGTCAATAACGTAGCCCTTGTAAAAGGCCGTCCGCAGACACTGAATCTGAAGGATCAGATCGTTCACTTCGTCGAACATCGCCATGAGGTAGTAATACGCCGCACCAAGTTTGAGCTTGCTGAAGCCGAGAAACGGGCGCATATTCTGGAAGGATACCTGATCGCTCTTGATCACCTCGACGAGGTCATTGCCCTCATCCGGAATTCAAAAGATCCTGATGTTGCCAAGCTGGGGTTGATGAATACCTTCCAGTTGTCAGAAATTCAGGCCAAGGCCATTCTCGAAATGCGTCTACAGCGCCTGACTGGTCTTGAGCGGGAGAAGATTCAGAACGAGTACAAGGAAGTCATGGAACTCATCGGCCGGTTGAAAGAGATTCTGGCCAACGAGCCCGCCCGGATGGCAATCATCAAGGCAGAGCTCCAGGAGATGAAGGAGCGCTATGGCGACAAGCGCCGCACCGAAGTGGTGGCCAGCGAGGACGACATTACGGTTGAGGACATGATCCCCAACGAAGAGATGGTCATTACCATTTCAAACCAGGGATATGTTAAGCGCACGGTACTTTCAGAATACCGGACGCAGGGCAGGGGTGGTATAGGCTCCAAGGGTGTTACAACGAAAGAAGATGACTTTACAGAGCATCTTTTCATTGCACACGCGCATAATTACTTATTGATATTCACTGCATTAGGTAAGGTTTTCTGGAAAAAGGTTTATGAGATTCCAGAAGGAACTAAGGCGTCCAAGGGAAGGGCTATTCAGAACCTTCTCAATATCGAGACAGCCGATTCCGTTTGCGCGGTCATCAACGTTACGAGCATTACAGAAGAGGACTACCTCAACAGCAACTTTGTTATTCTTTGTACGGAAAAGGGCATCATCAAGAAGACCAGTCTGGAGGCCTATTCCCGTCCCAGAGCCAACGGCATCACGGCGATTACAGTCCACGAGGGCGACCGCTTGTTAACAGCGGCCTTGACGAATGGCAAGAACCACATTATCATTGCCAAGAGCAGTGGCAAGGTGGTACACTTCAATGAATCCGATGTACGGCCGATGGGCAGGACGGCAGCGGGAGTTCGGGGTATTACCCTTGAGGGCGTCAATGACAAAGTCGTAGGCATGGTCTGCATCACCCATCCGGAAGCCAACCTTCTCGTGGTATCTGAAAAGGGCTACGGCAAGCGGTCATCCATCGACGACTACCGGATCACCCGCAGAGGCGGAAAAGGTGTGAAAACAATCAATATCACGGATAAAACTGGCAAGCTTGTTGCAATCAAGGAAGTCAGGGATACCGATGAACTCATGATTATCAACCGTTCGGGGATCAGCATCAGGATACGTGTGGAAGAACTGCGTGTGATGGGCAGGGCTACACAGGGTGTTCGTGTAATCCGTTTGAACGACGACGACGCGATTTCTTCCGTAGAGAAGATTCAGAAGTTCGATGAAATCGAGCGTAAAGAAGAGAACCTAAACCAATAATCTATAACCAGAATCGAGATGAAAAAGACACTAGTTACTTTGCTTGCCATCGTGCCGTTCCTGGCTTTTGCGCAGGTAAAACCGAGTATACCGAAGGCGGAGAAGGCCCTGCGGGAAGGTAAAATTGATGAAGCCAAGACCATCATTGATGCCACGACTTCCAACCAGGAGTTTATGGTCGACAAGAAAGGTCAGCCCAGCAAGAACGCCGCCAAGGCCTGGTTCCTGAAAGGCCTGGTTTACTTCGCCATGGATACTACAAAGAAGGAGCAGTTTCAGAAGTTGGATCCTAATCCTTTTGAAGTTGGAAAGGATGCCTTTGAGAAATCTGCCGCGCTGGATAGTAAGTCGCCTTCCTTCTTCAACAACGCTCAGGGTCTGCCCGAGTTGAATGACAACATGAAGACCGTGATTGGCTACAACTATTACAACAAGGCCATCATGGGTTTCAATGAGAAAATGGATCCGAAAAAAGTTCTCGACTATGCAGAGAAGACTCTGTACTTTATGCCGCAGGATACAGCCATCCTGCTGTATGCAGGCGGCGTGTTTGCTCCGAATGCCGGGGAAGTCGATAAGGGCATTGGTTTGCTGGATCGTTACTTGAAGGCCGGTGGTAAGATGGCCGAGGTTTACACCATGCTGGCCAACCTCTACATTGACCAGAAGAAGGATAACGCAACAGCCCTCAAATGGCTAGAGGAAGGAAAATCAAAGTACCCTAACTACCGCGATTTCCGACTCCTCGAACTCAACATCTACCTCGCTGATAAGAAATATGATGTGGCCAAGACGATGGTGGAAAAGGAACTGCAAGATGATCCCAGCAGCAAAGACAACTATTACCTCTATGGTCAGCTGAACCGTGAACTCGGCGACTCAGAAAAGGCTAAAGCGGCGTTTAAGAAGTCGCTCGAGCTGGACCCCAAGTACTTTGACGCTGCTGCGGAACTGGCGGCGCTCTACTGGGCCGATGCCAAGAAGTACAAAGACGAAATGGGTAAGCTGGGCAACAGCAAAGGCGACCTTGAAAAAATGAAGGCGATTGACGCCAAGTACGTTGAGGCGCTGAAGACCTATATTCCCTATATCGAAGCGTGCGAGAAACTCAATCCTGATGATGTCAACGTATTGTACTCGCTGCTGAACGTGTACGGCGACCTTGATGATCAACCCAAGATTGCCCGCGTTAAGAAAAGACTCAAGGCACTGGGAGAGGATGTTGACTAGTCCTTTGATTTGAATTGCAATACAAGTAGCCGGTCCCCCCGGCTATTTGTATTTTTAACCCATGCTGCCCTTTGCACCCGTTACTGGTTCCAGCGATCTCTTTCGGGAGGTGCGCATTACACGCATCGTGCCGGAGACCGATGACGCCAAGACCTTTGTGTTGGAGGCGGCGACAGGAAATCTGGATTTCAAGGCTGGGCAGTTCCTCACATTTGTCTTTCCTACACAGGCTGGCCTTTCACGCAGGAGCTACTCGCTTTCCTCAGCGCCCGGTGAGCAACCCGCTGTAACAATCAAACGTATGTCCAACGGCATCTTCTCACGGCCAATGCTCGAAAGTGCTGAAGTAGGTGATCGCATTACCATTGCAGGAGGTCCGGCGGGATTCTTCACATTGCCCGAAGAGCCTTCACGCTACCGGCAGATTTTCTTTCTGGCGGCGGGCAGCGGCATCACACCCATCTTCTCCATGATCAAAAGTTTGCTGAACAGTGATTACAAGCTCCCCATTGTGCTCGCCTACAGCAATACCACACCTGAATCGGCAATGTTTCGGAAGCCTTTGGAACGACTTGCAGCGCGTTATTCCGACAGGCTTACAATCCTTTGGTTTTACAGCAATCAACAGGACTTGTGGAAGGCCAGGCTGAACAAGCTTGTGCTGGAAGACATTCTCAAGCAATACGGCAAGGGGGACGCAACTGAAAGGCTGGCTTACCTCTGTGGTCCGTTCGACTATATGCGCATGGCCGCTATCGTATTGCAGGCGCAAGGTATTCCAGCCGACAACATCCGCCGTGAAGTCTTCACGCCCGATGTTCGTGTTGTGCATGAACAGCCGCCGGATACCGACATGCATGAAGTGACCATCCGAATTCATGGGAGAACGCATCGACTGATGGTCAAGTATCCCGACACCATTTTGGCAGCTGCCAAAGCAAGAAGCATTGAGCTGCCCTACAGTTGCGAAGCCGGTCGCTGTGGCAGTTGCATTGCCGCCTGTACTCAAGGCAAAGTATGGATGCGCTACAATGAGGTGCTCACGGACAGCGAGGTAGTCAAGGGTAGGGTCCTGACTTGTCAGAGCTTCCCCGTTGGTGGCGATGTCGATATAACGTTTGACACCACCGATTGACTTGTCAGAAACGTGATCATTGGCTTGTTTTTGTAGCTTTGGTTAAGCCCCAAGCTGCGTGAACTCCGAACAACCCCACCTCAATCGTATTCTTACACCGGCCATGGTGTGGGGACTGGGCGTTGGCTATGTGATCTCCGGCAACTACTTTGGCTGGAACCTGGGGCTGCAGGCAGGAGGGACACTAGGCCTGGCAATAGCTGTTGTCTTCGTCATCATCATGTACGTTGCGTTCACGTTCAGTTATGCAGAATTATCCTGCGCCATTCCCAAAGCCGGTGGGGCCTTTGATTATGCGCACAAGGCGTTGGGTGAGCACATGGGGTTTCTTGCAGGCATGGCTCAGAACATCGAGTTTATTTTCGCCCCACCCGCCATTGCACTGGCCATCGGTTCGTACATGAACCTTTTTTTTCCGGCCGTTAGTGCATTGCTGTTTTCTGTTTGTGCGTATATACTGTTTACCGGGCTCAACATCTACGGTGTGAAACTCGCAGCCATGATCGAGTTGGCGGTGACGGCCGTTGCTGTTGCCGGACTGATCATTTTCTCGACGACGGCATTGCCACACGTCACGATGGAGAACCTGACGGCGAACGCTTTGCCCTTTGGGGTCAGTGGCATCTTCGCGGCTATACCTTTCGCCATCTGGTTCTTTCTGGGCATTGAAGGCATCGCGAACCTTGCGGAAGAAACGGTTCATCCCAAGCGAACCATGTCACGTGGATTTCTCGCGGCGCTGTTTACGCTCATTACACTATGCCTGCTGACGTTTACCAGTGCCGTGGGTGTGGGTGGGTGGGAGAGCGTCGTACTGAATTCGGATGGCACAACTTCCGATGCACCGCTGCCCATGGCGCTGAACATCATCCAAGGCTCGGCGGGGTGGTCGTACACTTTTCTGGTGATCTTCGGATTGTTCGGTCTTGTTGCTTCCTTCCACGGGTTGATGCTTGCTGCTGGCCGTTCCAGTTTTGAATTCGGCAAAGTAAATTTTCCCCATGCCTGGATAGGAAGGATTCATCCACGCTTCCAAACGCCCGCCAACGCGCTGGTGCTGAACACGGCCATCGGCATGGTAGCGTTGTTCACCGGGCGTACCGGAGAGATCATTACGTTGTCAGTATTTGGAGCACTTACGTTATACGTAGTGTCCATGATCGCTGTGATGTCCCTGCGCCGTAACCAACCC
Organism: uncultured Ohtaekwangia sp.; assembly: GCA_964392375.1. GTDB lineage: Bacteria > Bacteroidota > Bacteroidia > Cytophagales > Cyclobacteriaceae > ELB16-189. The sequence continues at coordinate 13,258 of CAYMPU010000126.1, forward strand.
GATCTACCCAGACCGTTCCGCACACCGTTCTACCCGGTGTTTCCCATCGCTGCGTTGACCATTGCGTCCATAGCGCTGGTAGCCCTGACGGTGTATAATTTCAAGGTTAGCCTGGTCTTCGTGCTGATTATCGCCGTGTGCTTTGGTATATTTAAAGCCCGTAAAGTCAGTAGCAAAGCATGACGATCAAAGCCATTCTCGATTACGTCAGGAAGCATCCTTCCGGAAAGGTGAAGGTCGCCTATGCCGATATCGATGGCATCCTTCGGGGCAAGTATGTATCCGCCTCCAAGTTTCTCAGTATCGCCGATGGAACCACAACCTTCTGCGACGTCGTCTTCGGGTGGGATGCCAATGATGTGGTCTATGACAACGGACAATACACCGGCTGGCACAGCGGCTATCCCGATGGAAAGACACGCATCGACCTGAGCACGTTTCGGAAGATTCCATGGGAGAATGATGTACCGTTCTTTCTGGGTGAGTTTGTGGATGAAAAGGGGCAGCCTTCCTATGTCTGTCCCCGGCAGCTGCTGAAGCGCGTCGTAGGGGATGCACACAAAGCTGGATTTCAGCCTGTCTTTGCCCAGGAGTTTGAATGGTTCAATTTCTCTGAGACACCGGAGTCGGCGCGAGAAAAGCACTACAAGAACCTGACACCGATTTCACCGGGAATGTTTGGCTATTCCGTCTTACGCACGACGCTCAACCATCCCTTTTTCAACGACCTGTTTGATGACCTTACCCGCTTTGGTATTCCGATAGAAGGACTTCATACGGAAACCGGACCCGGCGTGCTTGAAGCAGCGATGCACCATGTGGGTGGCATTGAGGGTGGTGACCGGGCTGTTCTGTTCAAGACTGCCGTAAAAGAAATTGCTTACCGTCACGGCATCATGGCTACGTTCATGGCCAAGATCAGTGAGCATCTTCCCGGTTGTGGCGGGCATGTACATCAGAGCCTTATGGACAGGAAAGGCACCAAGAACGTGTTCTACGACGCCGGCAAGAAGTATCACATGAGTGAAGTCATGCAGCAATACCTTGCTGGCCAGTTATATTGCATGCCGTATCTCCTCCCGATGTATGCGCCAACGATTAACAGCTACAAGCGTCTCGTCGAAGGTGCCTGGGCACCCACCACGATCACCTGGGGTATCGATAACAGGACAGTCGCTGTGCGGGCAATCACCGACAGCGCGAAAGCCTGCCGGTTGGAGACCCGCGTTATTGGCGCTGATGCGAATCCATACCTCGCCATGGCCGCAGCGCTCGGATCAGGATTATACGGCATCCGCAAGAAAATGAAACTCAAGCAGCCAGCCACAAGCGGCAATGGATATAGTGATTTCTCCAACGGTACACTTCCTCGAACATTGGAAGAGGCGACAGCGCGGATGAAGGAGTCCTTACCCGCGAAGGAAATTTTTGGAGCTGACTTTGTCAACCACTTCGTTAGGACGCGTGAGTGGGAGTGGCGACAGCATTTGAAGTCGGTGACGGATTGGGAGATGGGGAGGTATTTTGAGATTAT
>CAYMPU010000127.1:0-20265 GCA_964392375.1 uncultured Ohtaekwangia sp.
TACTGGGTTGAAAGTTTGTAAGTCATGATGGACGTTGATTAACCAAGTTCAGTGAGATAAACCGCAAAATGTAAAATGTTGAAGGCAAAATGTAAAAGGGAGAAGCACCCTTACTTCAACATTTTACATTCGCCATTCTGCATTTTACATTTTTCCACCGAACGTTGAGTGGGTTGCGAAGCACTTAAATTTTATTCGTTTCTACAGCAAGGGCCCCCCGTTTGGCAGAATCCCTAATCACATGAATCAACTCACCAAACCTCGGGTCTTTTGAATGGCCTTGCTTCCAGCGGGCATAGATCTGTTGTCCGATTACCGCATTCTTGAAGATGCCGAAGACATAGTAAAACACGGGACTCGCCACATGGCGCCCGCTCTTTTCCATGTAGCGTTCAACAACTTCCATTCTGGTCAGATTTCCCGGTAGCCAGGAGATATTGAACACCTTGGCCAAGTTGCCGTCACCGAATTCAGCCCAGTAGGCGAGGGAGGCACCGAGATCCATCCACGGATCACCCACGGTACACATTTCCCAATCCAGTACGCCAATAATCTCAGGGAGGTTGTCAGCCTTAAAGACGATGTTGTCGTACTTGTAGTCGTTGTGGATCAATGATGGTGGCCCATCGGCCGGCTGATGATCGGCCAGCCAAGTGATCAGACCGTCCATTACTGGGATCACTTCAGTCTGAGCGGCCTGATAACGTTTTGTCCAGCCATCAACCTGCCGGCCTATGTAACCTTCGGGCTTTCCGAGTTGATCCAGACCCGTGGCATGAATGTCAATGCGGTGAAGTTCCACCAGGTTATCGACCAGCGATTCCGATAGCCTGCGCATCTCCATGCTCGTGAATTTCATCTCCTTAACCAACGATGGCCTTAGAATGACGCCTTTAATGCGCTCCATGATGTAGAATGGGGCGCCAATTACTTCCGGGTCTTCACAATAGATGATCGGGTTAGGGATTTTGGTATAGTGCTTTTTCAGTAGCGACAGCACCTTGAATTCACGCCCCATATCATGGGCTGACTTGATCGCCGCTCCAAATGGAGGCCGGCGCAAGATGAACTCACCTTGGTCGGTGGACAGGAGATAGGTGAGGTTCGAGTATCCTCCGGGAAACTGTTGCTGACCGACCACCTTGCCCAAAGCACTCTTCTGGCTGAGATAGTCGTTCAGCTTTGCCAAATCAATCTCTTCCCCCTTCCGGGTTTCTCTGGGCTGATCGATGTTCATCGGCTAGCGCTTCTTCTTGAGGTCGAGACCGTAGCCTTTGAGAATATTGATGGCCATACTCTGTTTGTGCACTTCGTCGGCACCATCGTATATGCGTGCGCCGCGCTCGTGTTGATACAACGTCGCGAGCATGGTGCCGTCGGTGAGCCCCATCGCACCATGTACCTGGATGGCACGGTCAAGCACTTTCAACATCATGTTTGCGGTATAGAACTTTATCCCTGATATCTGATGCCGGGCAGCCAATGCGCCTTCTCGGTCGATCGTGGAGGCCGTGCGCAACACCAGCATGCGTGCTGCGTCGATCTCAACGCGACTCTCCGCAATGAATCCCTGTATAAACTGCTTCTGTCCCAGCATAACGCCTGTCTCGATTTCGCGGTTAACGGCGCGTTTGCACATAAGGTCCAGCGCCTTCTCCGCGATGCCGATCCACCGCATACAATGATGAATTCTCCCGGGTCCAAGTCGCTCCTGAGCCAATTTGAATCCTGCGCCTTCATCACTGATCCGGTTTGTTACCGGCACACGGCAATTCTCCAGCCGTATTTCCGAATGGCTGGCCCACCCGCCGCCGGTTTCTCCAAATACAGGAATCTTCCTTACATGGTTGAAGCCTTTCGTTGGCAAAGGAACAAGGATCATACTCGCCCGCAGGTGAGGAGCTGCCTCGGGGTTGGTCACTGCCATCACAATCGAAAAGGATGCGCCCTCTTCGCTGGAAGTAAACCACTTGTGGCCATTGATCACATAGTCGTTGCCCTCACGCACCGCGATCGTCGAAAGACGGGTAGGATCGGATCCTGCATTGGCCGGCTCCGTCATTGCAAAGCAACTGCGAATTTGTCCTTTGGTGAGTGGATGTAGATATTTCTCCTTTTGCTCTGCCGATCCAAACTTGGCCAGCAGTTCCATGTTGCCAATATCTGGTGCCTGGCAGTTGAAGGTATAATGCCCATACAGCGGAGCCCGCGCCAGGTACTCACTCAATTGCCCGAACTCACACAACGTAAGTCCCAGCCCACCTTCTTCTTTCGGCAGATGAATCCCCCACAATCCAGCCTTTTTTACCAACTCGCGCTTGGCATCCAGAAGGGTATAGGTTTCCTTCGGCGACCGATGATGATGGTCAGCTTCGAGTGGAATAAGTTCTGTTTCGACAAAGGACTTTACTTTGGGAAGAAGGTCTTTGAGTCGATCTGTGGCGAAGATGGGTTCCATGGTGGATGCTGGTTATTGGGTGCTGGATGCTGGAAGCTGCTGAATACTGGATGCTGGGTTCTGGATGCTGGGTTCTGGGTAATATCCACGTCAACTGTTCACTGCCTACTGTTTACCGTTTACCGTTTACTGCTTACCGATCACTGATCACCATTCCACTAAATCACCGTCCCTCCATCCGCATAAAACAGCGTACCTGTACAATACCCCGAAACATCGGAGGACAGAAACAAGGCCAGTGCGGCGATCTCTTCCACGGTTCCCATGCGTCCCAGGGGCACCTGCTTCATGAATCGCTTCAACATGGCCTCGTCTTGCCAGATGGCTTGAGAGAATTTGGTCTTGATGAGTCCGGGACAGATAGCGTTGACGCGGATGTTGTCGGGGCCCCATTCTTTAGCCATCACTTTGGTGAGCATGTTCAACGCAGCTTTGGAGACACTGTACAGTCCCAGACCTGGGTCGGGTGTGTGGCCGGCGATGGAACTCATATTGATCACCGAGCCTCCGCCACGTTGCTTCATGACCGGGTACGCGAACTTGGCCAACTCAAAAGGCGCCTTGACGTTGACCGACATGATCTTGTCGTAGGCCCATTCCTGGGTTTCCACGATCGGTCCGTAAGCGGGATTGGCCGCGGCGTTGTTGACGAGGATATCCAACCCGCCATAGTGGGCAACCGTTTGGTCGATGAGCGATTTGCAGGTGGCTACATCCCCGGCGTTACCCGCCAAAGCAAGGCATTCGCCACCAGCGTTGCGGATCATGCTGGCAACTTTGTCGATTTCTTCCTGTTTGCGGGAATTGATGACCACTTTGGCGCCATGAGCGGCGAGGGTGAGGGCGATGGCTTCACCAATACCCTTGCTGGCACCGGTAATCAGCGCTACTTTGTTCTTCAGGTCTTTCATGAGATACGTCAGTTTTGGTCAAGCGGAAGTTCCGCCTGCGCCGTGTCATCGGCAGAAGCTAAAAATATCCAGAAGCGACTACAATTACTATACAATTTTTGAGAATGATTGTACCTTGCCCGCATCATGAAAATACGTACGATCAAGTGGAGTGCAGTGCTTTCTGCGGGCCTCATCGCAGCAATCATTCTTAGTTGTGCAAAAAAGGAAACGGTGACCGAGGCGCCAGCTTCCGGTTTGAACTGGCAGGCCATTGCCAACAAGCTCGTTGAGCGCAGTAGCCTGCAGCCTGGCGAACAAGTTCTGATCGTGGCGGCACCCGGACGTTTTGACTCCCTGGTGCTCGCTCTGGGTCATTCGATTACGCAAACGGGTGCCAACTACCTCGGTGCCATCAGTGTTGATTCACTCAACCAGCCAGAATCATGGTCGACGGATTTTGTCGCAGCAGCCAAAGGAAAGTCATTGACGGATCTCACCGCTCACTTCGGCGAGATCGACCTCGGCATCATGCTTCCCGGCGCCAGCCCTGAGCACACACCTTATGCTGCCCTACAAGAAATTCTTAACATGGGTCACGGCCGCACCATCCATTTTCACTGGAGTGGCGCTTACGATATTCTGGGACAGCCTCAGGAGATAGATGCATCCATCGACCAACTCTACGAAAAGGTGCTGATGGAAACCGATTATGATTCTATTGCCTCGGCCCAGCGAAGCTTTGAAGCGGCCCTCCGCTTGGGTAAGGTGCAGGTAACGACGCTTGCAGGTACCAACCTCACGTTCTCCATCGGAGACCGCCCGGTGACCAAGCAAGATGGAAACGCATCGCTGGCCAACATGCAGGAGGCGCGCAACCTGATCGACCGCGAAGTTGAGCTGCCCGCGGGCGCTATCCGCGTGGCCCCATTGGAGGAAACCGTCGATGGAACCATTGCATTTCCCGATGGACTGTGGGACGGGCAGAAGGTCGAGGGTCTGGTGCTCACGTTCGCCAAAGGAAAAGTCGTAAACATTGCTGCAAAGAAAGGGCAGGAGTCGGTGAAGGCTGAACTTGACAAAGCCGGCGATGCGGGCTATTCCTTCCGCGAGCTGGCGGTGGGCTTCAATCCGATGCTGGCGATCCCTCAGGATAAACCATTCATTCCTTACTACGGCTACGGTGCAGGCATCGTCCGTTTGTCGTTGGGCGACAACACCGAGCTTGGCGGCAATGTCAAAGGCGGCTACGTGCGGTGGAACTTCTTCATTGACGCGACGCTGACCGTAGGTACCGACATCTGGATCAAGGATGGCGTTCGTGTGAAGTAAATCAAAACTATGAGATACCTGATTCTGCTTTTCGTCTGCCTGAACCTGGTTGCGTTTGGGCAGAAGCGTACTGTCGCGCCGGAAGTCTACTATCCGGGCAGCGACGCTGAGTGGAAGAAGAAAACACCGGCCGAGGCGGGCATGAATGCCGACAAGTTGAAAGAAGCAATTGCGTACTGCATCAGCCAGGAGTCCAGCAACCCGCGAAGCATGGAGCAGTCGCACGTGCAGAGTTTCGGACGGGAGCCGTTTGGCAATGCCATCGGTCCGTTCAAAGACCGTGGCGATGTGACAGGTATCATTGTCCACAAGGGCTATATCGTTGCGGAGTGGGGCGAACCCTTCCGCGTGGACATGACGCACAGTGTCACCAAGAGTTTTCTGTCCAGCGTCATTGGTCTCGCCGTCGACAAGGGATTGATCCGCAGCGTCAATGATACGGTATGGAAGTATGTTCCGCCCATCTTGCCCTATAACTCTATTGTGATTTCCGGCAAGACTCCACACTTCAGTGAGCCGCAGATGCTCACACTGTTTGAGACTGAACACAACCGCAAGATCACCTGGGATCATTTACTCCGCCAGGTCAGCGACTGGGAGGGAACCCTCTGGGGAAAACCCGAGTGGGCCGATCGTCCGAGTGCTAAGCCGGAGGAGTGGACCACACGTCCGCGTGTTACACCAGGAACGGTCTACGAGTATAACGATGTGCGTGTGAATATCCTTTCGCTCGCTGGCTTGTCGGTATGGAGAAGGCCGTTGCCACAGGTATTGAAAGAACATATCATGGACCCTATCCAGGCGTCGAATACCTGGCGATGGTATGGTTACGATAATTCCTATGTCGTGCTGGACGGCGACATCATCCAATCGGTGAGTGGTGGTGGCCATTGGGGCGGCGGGATGTTCATCAACGCCCGTGACATGGCACGGTTTGGCTACCTGACGCTGCGCAAAGGAAAATGGAAGAACCAGCAGATCCTCTCCGAGGCCTGGCTGAAGATGGCGACCACGGCGACACCCGCACAGCCCACCTATGGATTCATGAACTACTTCCTGAACACGGACAAGAAATTACTGCCTTCAGCACCAGCATCAGCCTATTATCACCTCGGCAATGGAACCAACATGGTTTATGTCGATGCAGAGAATGATCTCGTTATTGTGGCCCGCTGGATCAACAGCAATGCCATGAATGAGTTTGTAGGGAAGGTGCTAGCTGCGAAGCAATAACAGTTTTGATTCTCTATCCACTTCTACATTTTACATTCCATGTTTTACATTTTTCGGTTGATCTATGGCCTAGACAGGTGAAAGGTCTGAAATGTAAAATGCAGAATGGCCAATGTAAAATGTAAACGTTTACCCGTTTGAAGTACCATGACGAACGAAGAATTTAGAGTACACGCTCACCAACTCGTCGATTGGATGGCCGACTATCTGGGCTCCGTTGGCAAGTACCCTGTAAAGCCCGGCATCCAGCCCGGCGATATCAAGAAGCAATTGCCTTTGCATGCTCCGGAGTCGGGGGAAGCATTTGATAACATCTTTTCTGATTTCAAAGACGTGATCGTGCCGGGTATGACCCACTGGCAGCACCCACAGTTCTATGCATACTTTCCTTCAGGCTCCAGCGAGCCTTCCATTCTTGGCGAGATGCTGGCTACGACACTGGGTGCGCAATGTATGATCTGGCTCACGTCACCAGCAGCTGAAGAGCTGGAAGACCGCATGATGGAATGGCTCCGGGAAGCGATAGGTTTGCCACAAGGATTCACGGGAGTGATCCAGGACAGCAGTTCATCGTCAACCCTCGTCGCCATGCTCACGGCAAGGGAGTGGAAATCGAAGTTCGCCATCAACCAGTCGGGTTACACAGGAAAGGAAAAGTACCGCGTCTACACGTCAACACAGGCCCATTCATCGGTTGACAAAGATGTTCGCATTGCCGGCTTCGGTATCGATAACCTGGTCAAGATCGACGTTGATCACGCATATGCGATGGTTCCTGAAGCCCTCGAGGCGGCGATCCGGCGCGATCGGGAAAATGGATTCACGCCTTTATGTGTTGTCTCTACCATCGGCTCGACCAGTTCCACCGCCATCGATCCCATCGACGCCATCGGGTCCATTTGTCAGAAGTATGGCTGCTGGCATCACATCGATGCGTCCTATGCGGGGAGTGCGTTGCTGCTTCCGGAACTACGCTGGATGAGTACGGGCGTAGCGAAGTGCGACAGCTTTGTCTTCAACCCGCACAAGTGGATGTTCACGAACTTCGACTGTTCTGCGTATTTCGTCAAGGACAAGCAGGCGCTGATCAGCACGTTTAGCATTATGCCGGAGTACTTAAAAACGCCGGAAGATAAGCTCGTGAATAATTACCGCGACTGGGGTGTACCACTCGGGCGAAGGTTCCGTGCACTGAAATTATGGTTTGTGATCCGTAGCTACGGCATCGAAGGCATGCGGCAGCGGCTGCGCGACCACATTGCCTACGGACAGTGGCTGAAAGAGCAGGTGGAGACAACGCCAGGATTTGAGTTGATGGCTCCCGTGCCACTGAATCTTGTTTGCTTCCGTATTCACCCGCAAGGCGTGGATGATGAAGCGAAGTTGGATGAACGGAATGCGGGACTCATTCAAAAGCTGAATGCCAGCGGGAAGATCCTGTTAACACAGACGAAGCTCAACAATAAGTTTGTGATCCGGTTTGTAGCGGGTCAAACGCATGCCACGCTGGACACTGTCAAGGTAGGGTGGAATCTTGTGAAGAAATTCTCAGAGTCAATGTAATACTCCGCGATCTCTGCGTGTATTCCTCAGCGCACTTTGCGTTAAAAATGCATTTAAACGCAGAGGGCACAGAGGAATGCACGCAGAGGACGCAGAGAAAATTAATACTTCGCTGGCTGCCCTTTTTTCGGCGTTGTGTTGATGATAAACTGCCGGATATCCTCGTTGGCTGTCACCAGATCTTCTGACCGCAGGTACATCATGTGTCCGCTGCGATAGCCTTTGAAGCTGAAGCGGTCTTTCATCTTCCCGCTCGGGTCGATCTGCCACATGGTGTACTTGGCGTTGAAGTACTGCGTGGCACCGTCGTAGTAGCCGCACTGGAACATCACGTTGAGGTACGGGTTCTCCGCCATCGCCAGACGCAGGTTGCGGCCGGTGTTGTCGTTGCTGCGATCCCAGGGGTTGACGGGACCAAACATGTTGTACTTGATGTCGGTCTTGTACTTGAGCACTTCGCGCAGGTAGTAGTTGATGGCGGGTGTAAAGGAATGGAGCCATGAAGTCAGCTCTGCAGCATAGTCGGGCTGAACGCCAGCCTCCTTCATGTCAATGCCTTTGTAGCGTGAATCAAGACGGCCGATGGTGTAGCCTCCTTTCTCACGGAGCAGTTCTTTCCAGAAATACTGAGCCGGTACGTCAAGGTTGTGCTGTAAAATAACTTTTTCGGATATGCCGGAGTACCGCGCCATTTTCGCGGCAAGGTCCTTCTTCCTGGTCTCCTCGATAAAACCACCACGGGCAATTCCGGGGATCAGTTCATTGAGCGTAAATTCCTCCACCTCCGGAAGCAAAGCGGTAAGGTCCTTTGCCTGCAGGTCGGGGGGAAGCATCTTGTGATACCAGGCAGCCGCTGCGAAGTAAGGAACATTAAGGGCTGATTCCACAGGACCTCCACGCTCAATGCCGAGATCGGTCGGCGATACAAGGATCACGCCGTTGAGATACATCCAGTGCGCGTTCTGCAGTTCGAGGGCAAGTCCGGAGACACGCGTTGTGCCATAGCTTTCGCCAATGAGATACTTGGCCGACGTCCAGCGACCTTTACGCGACACGAAGTTGGTGAGCCACTCTCCGAGGTACTTGATGTCGGCGTTCACGCCAAAGAATTTCTCTTTCGGTGTATCCTTTATTAGAATTCGGGAATATCCAGTATTTACAGGATTGACATAGACAATATCGGCAACGTCAAGAATGGAGTAAGGATTCTCCTTGATCCCGTAAGGCTGCACCGGATAGCCCTCGCTATCGATCTCCAGAATGCGTGGACCGGTGTAGGCGATGTGCATCCATACGGAGGCGGAGCCGGGGCCACCGTTGAACGAGATGACGAGGGGACGTGCCGACTTGTTGGTTATATCCGTGCGCTCATAGTACGTATACTCCAGCGCTGCAATGGCTTTTCCATCTTCATCCCACACAGGCTGTGTACCGGTCACAACGGTATATGGAAAGCGCTTGCCTTTGACGGTCACCTCGCCCGAAGTGGTGATGGTGGAGTCGGCGGGAAGTTTGCGAGTCTTTTGGGAAAAGGAAGTCGATGCGACGAAGCAAGACAAGAGTAGAATGACGAGTGTACGTTTCATATGGGATTGGTTAGGTCGAAAGTTGAAGGTCGAAAGTTGAAAGTTGAAAGTTAGGTAAAGGGTTGGTCTACAGCGGGGCTGGGTTCACTAAACCATTTCACACCTTCCTCCGTCATGTATGCACAGTCTTCGAGGCGGATGCCGAATTCGCCGTAGATGGAAACGGTGGGCTCGATGCTGAAGCACATGCCTGGCTGCAGCGGGGTTTTGTTGCCGAGGACCATGTTGCCCCACTCGTGGCCGTCCATGCCGATGCCGTGACCGGTGCGGTGGGGAAGGCCGGGGACTTTATAGCCCGGTCCAAAGCCAGCGTCGGTGATGACTTTGCGTGAGGCGATGTCTACATTCTCGCAAGGGTCTCCGAGTTTGGCGGCGGCAAAGCCTGCTGCCTGTGATGCTTTTTCAAGATCCCAGATTTCACGCTGGCGCTTGGTGGGCTCGCCAAACACGATGGTCCGTGTAATATCGGAAGCATAGCCGTGCACACTGCAGCCGCCATCGAAGAGCACGACGTCGCCGGGCTGCAACTTCTGCGGCGTGCTGCTGCCATGCGGGAATGCTGACGCTGCACCGAAAGATGCAAACGCCCCGCCGCGGGCACCCAACTTGCGGTGGGCATCAGCAATGATACCAGAGAAATCGCCAGGCGACATGCCTTCTTTCAATAACGGAACGGCCGCACGATAAGCAGCGATGGTGATATCATTGGCCTTTTGCATCAGTGCAAGCTCCGCCGGACTCTTGAACATCCTGCAGTTGATGGTGACCGGATCAGCGCTTTGATAGTCTAATGCGCCAGCTTCCTTGCGGATGCCATCGTACAAAAAGAAGCGAACCCGTTCTTCCATCCCGATGCGGCCGGTGCGAATGCCGAGGTCGGAAAATATTCCGGCTACCAGTTTGTAAGGACTTTCATGCTCTTCCCACACCCTCACTTCCGTGCCAATGGTCATCAGCTCACGTACGCGCTCTTCTTCGAAATGGGGGCTGACGTACTTGATATCACCCTTGGCTGGAATGATCACAGCCATCATCCGCTCGCTGGTACCCCACCGAATGCCGGTGAAGTAGTCCATGCTGGTGCCACCATCGAGGAAGATGGCGTCGATTTTGTTTTCAGTCATCAGGCGCTGGGCCTTCTCAATGCGCTGTTTCCGCTCGTCTACCGTGATCGGTTTGGCATCGTCCATCATGGACTTCAAATCATCGAGGGGTGACTTTTCGGCCTCCTTGGCTGCGGGGTCGGCACAGCTGGAGAGACCGGATAATACAGTGGCTGAGCCGGCAGTGACTGCTGAGGTGCGGATGAAATCGCGTCGCTTCATGGATTTTGGGTTTGATGCGTTGGCGACAAAACTAGGGTTTTGGGAGAATGGAAGAAGGTGAATTATATGGATGGTTGAACAGGGTTGCCACACCTGCCCGCCTTGCCAGCGCACCGAAAGGTAACTTCAGTAAGCGTTGTAGGCAGGCGGGGATTACACAGATTTTCACGGATTAGGACCGGTGGTATAGTTTGTAAAGAACTTTCGGAATTTTGAATTACTTTAAGTGACCTAATGTCAAAACCATGAAACGAATTCTACTTCTCCTTTGTGCGATGTCGATTGCCTTGACGGGGTGGTCGCAAGGGTTTACGATGGCCGCTGTCAAGAGTGCGCCGTTTCCCAATGAACTTACTGCCGCTGCTCAAGGCTCAAAGATTGCCTGGGCATTCAACGAGGAGGGCAAACGCAATGTGTATGTTGCCGAGGGCCCGGATTTCAAACCACGCAAACTCACGAACTACAACCTCGACGACGGACAGGAAATCACCAGCCTAAGCATTTCCAACGATGGCAAATGGGTGGTGTTCGTCCGCGGTGGCGACCATGGGTCCAACTGGGAAGATGGCTTACCGGTCAATCCTGCATTCACCGCAACACCCTATAAAGTACAGGTGCTCAGCGTGCCCTTTGCCGGCGGAGAGGTGAAATCCCTTGTGGAAGGGGACGCACCTCAGATTACACCCAAAGGAACCGATGTGACGTTTGTCAAAGGTGGTCAGCTGTGGACTGTACCGATTGATGGGACCACGCCGGCCAAAAACCTTTTCACGACTCGTGGCTCCATCAACTCCTTTGAATGGTCATCCGACGGCTCGCGCCTGGTGTTCTCGGTAGGTCGGGGCGATCACTCGTTTGTCGGTGTTTACACCAACGCAGAGACACCCATCCAGTGGATTGCACCCAACTTCAACCATGATGCATCACCACGGTGGTCACCGGATGGAACGCGTGTCACGTTCATTCGCACGCCGGGCAACGGTGGTGCACCAGACTCCGTGCTTACCCGCCGTCACCGTCCCTGGTCGGTATGGATGGCCGATGTGAAAACGGGAAAGGCCACACAACTTTGGAAGGCGCCCACAACATTGGCAGGTTCGTACCCCACCACACAAGGTACCACCAACCTGAACTGGGCCGCAGGTGAGCGCATCACATTCCTTTCGTATCACGATGGCTGGCCACACCTGTATTCTATTTCATCACAAGGCGGTGCACCGTTGTTGTTGACCCCTGGCAACTTCATGGCCGAGTACATCAAGCTCAGCCCCGACGGCAAGTGGCTGCTCTTCTGCGCCAACGCCGGTCCCGACAAACTCGATCTGGACCGCCGCCACGTCGTGCGTGTTCCCGTCGATAAGGCCGCGATGGAAGTGCTTACTCCAGGCACCGGCCTCGAGTGGACACCTGCGGCCACCGGCGACGGATCAACCATTGCTTATATCAGCGCAACAGCGCAGCGCCCTCCGTTGCCGACGGTTATGAATGTTAATTCTAAACAGACAAAAATCCTTGCACAGGATTTAGTCCCTGCCGGATTCCCGGAGAAGAGTCTGGTGACGCCGAAGAAAGTTACTTTTAAGTCATCCGATGGTGTGTTGGTGCACGCCGATCTGTTTGAACCCGTGGGTGGTGCAGCGAAGAAGCCGGCCATCATCTACATCCATGGCGGACCGCCTCGGCAGATGCTGTTGGGATGGCATTACTCGGATTACTACTCCAACGCTTATGCGGCCAACCAGTATCTGGCTAATCTTGGGTTTGTCGTACTCGCTGTAAACTACCGTCTGGGTATTGGCTACGGTTTCGACTTCCATCAGCCGGCCAATGCCGGTACGAATGGAGCGTCTGAATACCTCGATATCAAAGCCGCTGGTGAGTGGCTGGCGCAGCAACCTAATGTTGACGCATCGAAGATTGGCACCTATGGCGGATCGTATGGTGGCTACCTGGTGGCACTGGCCCTGGGCAAGGATTCCAAACTTTTTGCTGCAGGCGTAGATATACACGGTGTGCATGATCGTACGATCGAGCGTACCCGCAACATGGTGTCACCCGACAAGTATGAACGCGCCCCCGACGCAGACAAAGCGCTGCAAGTAGGATGGGCATCATCGCCGACTGCCTATGTGAGTACCTGGACATCTCCAGTGCTGATGATTCACGGTGATGATGACCGCAACGTGCGCTTTAGCCAAAGCACAGACCTAGTTCGCCGACTCGATAAGAAGGGAGTAGAGGTGGAAACGATGGTGATCGTGGATGATACACACCACTGGATGAAACACAGCAACGCCATCCAGGTATACGGAGCAACAGGCGATTATTTTGTAAGGAAGCTAATGAAGAAGTAATGGCAGAAAAGAAGATCACCATCACCGTATCGAAGACGATCGGCAAGGTCTCTGCGAAGATCGTCGCGCCGAAGAAGCCTAAGGCTGTGCTCGTGTTGGCCCATGGCGCTGGTGCCGGAATGGATCATCCCTTTATGAAAAGCCTTGCCGAAGAACTGGCTCTTCATGGTATCACCACGGTGCGCTACAACTTTCCGTACATGGAGAACAAACGAGGGCGGCCCGATTCGCCGGCAGTGGCAACAAAGTCAGTGGAAGCCGTGGTGCAGAAAGCCCAGTCAATGTTTCCCAAACTACCTGTTTTTGCCGGAGGAAAATCGTTCGGCGGCAGGATGACGTCAACATGGGTTTCGGCCAGTCAGCCGGAAGGCGTGAGGGGCATTGTATTTTATGGATTTCCTCTCCACGCCGCCGGCTCTCCGTCCAACGAGCGGGCTGAGCATTTGTATGCCATCAAAGTTCCCATGCTCTTTTTACAAGGAACCAAAGACGCCTTGGCTGACCTCACCTTATTGAAGCCCGTCTGCAAGAAACTCGGAACGGCGACACTGGTAACCTTTGAGAAGGCAGATCACAGTTTCAAAGCAGGTAAAGACAACTTGATTCCAAAGTTGGCGGCGGTCACTGCGGAATGGATTGGATAAATTTAAATGATGAGACTACCGATCAAAAATCACTTAGCGGTACTCCGCGTCGCTGCGCCTCTGCGGTGGTTAGAGGCTCTCCCCGTACTATGGTCGCTTATCGTCTTTACTGCCTGCTCCCCATCGACTGAAATGACTCCCGACGATCAGCAAATCCGCCTCGTCCGCGAAGCCAGCAACGCCGCCATCGCCGCCCACGACACAACGGCCATGGCGAAGACACTCTCGGTTGATTATAATGTGGTGACATCCAGAAACGCAGTCTCTGTGGGACGGTCAGCCATGCTCCAACGATTTGCGGCAGACGCACCCGACGTGATCTACATCAGGACATCCGACGTCATCCGCGTTTTTCCGGATTGGAAGATGGCCAGTGAAACGGGCACCTGGGTGGGGCGATGGAAAGACGGTAGTGATCGCATTGAACTTTCGGGAACTTATTACGCTAAGTGGCATAAGGTAGATGGGCAGTGGGTGATACGGGCAGAAATCTTTACGCCACTGCACTGCAAGGGTGGGGCCTTTTGTGATCGATCGCCTATTTAGTGTCCCAATAACCCCAATACTATTTCTGTTGAGAGACCTCTGCCTCCGCCTCAATCTCCACCAAATAGTTGCTCCCAATCAACTCTGCCTTCACCATCGTATTCGCTGGCTGAATTTCTTTGAACCGCTCCCCATGCGCACGGGCAATGGGCTCCCAGTCGGATACGTTCTTGATATAGATCCTTGTCCGCACCACATCCTCCAGCCGCCCGCCGAGTGACTGGATAGCACCTTCAATCTTGTCGATGATGAAGTGCGTTTGCGCGGCAGGGTCGGAGCCGCCGATGTCGAGGACACCGTGTGTGGCGGTAGTTCCGGAGACGAGAATCCGGTTGCCTTTTCGCACGGCACGACTGTAGCCGGCGAGGTCCTCCCACACGGTGCCGCTCAACGCTTTCGAACGACCGTCACTGCCTTCGCGGACAGGAAATGCCGCGGGCATCGTTTCCACGTGATGACTGAGATCTCCGGAGGCGGTCAGGAAAGGAGGTTTCCTGTACTCATCACCGCAGTCACCGTGAATGGGAGTCAGTTTTTCCAAAGCAGCTTTGATGGCCAACTTGTCTCCAGGCTTAAGTTGCAGCCGGAATATGGAAAGTGTGTCGGTCACATGCTGGCTGATGCCCAGCCGAGCGCCGACAATCACGGCGGCGACGGCAGGTTGATCAAGTATGTAGCGCGAGGCAACGTTGGCAATCGATGCTTTGTGTGCTGTGGCAATATCCTTGAGCGCGGACAACACATGTTGAAATGAGGTCCAGCCTCCCGAAGCGTCAATGAAACGCTTGTACTTCATCTCCGACCATGTGGCCAGTGAGCTAGCATTGGGCTCTGGCTTGTTCAACCACTTCTCCGATAGAAATCCTCCCGCCAGTGTTCCGAATGCGAGCAATTGGACATCGTATTCCTTGCACAACTCCGTCATGGGTCCGGTGGCCCGTTGGTCGAGCAAGGAATAGCATACCTGGTTCGAGACCACCGGAATGCCACAGGTCAAAGCAATCCGCAGATGTGCTGTATCAAAATTGGTGAGCCCAAAGTTCCCGATGAGACCTTCCTTGCGCAGCTCCGCGAGGTAAAACAATCCGTCGAGCCAGCGTGGGTCTGCATAATTCCAGGCGTGAAATTGCATGAGGTCGATGCGCTCCGTCTGCAGCCGCTTCATCGCGCGCTCCACAGCCTCACGTACCATGGTTCTGGTTACCGGACCAGGCACGGGCACCCACTTGGTGAGTAGTTGGACGGGCGCTTTGGCAAACTTTTTGGAAAACGTTCCTGCAATGACTTCCGCCGATCCATAATGATCGGCCATATCAAACGTGGTCAGCCCTGCATCGGCGTAGGCGCCCATGGCTGGTGCTGTGGTTACGGGATCGAGCGTTCGGCCGTCCCGTTCCATGTCGGCGACCTGCCAGAGGCCGGTGATTAGTCGGGAGATATTCAGTCCCGGACCAAGATCAATCCGTTCGGTGTTCATGTAGGGTAAAGTTACTCCGGTGGAAGGGTGGAAAACAACGCATGCTCGTCAACGCCCTGAGATCGAAGCCTTCTTCTTTCTCTAACGTAAAGCAATGACGCCACGGTCATTACCATCAGCCATACGGGCGTTGAGTGGAAATACCAGGCATCCGCCGGTGTCGAAAGGTCCTTGATGACGTGTATGATAAGAAAGGCAGCAATAGTGAACACTCCAGACCATCCCAAGAAACGTTGAACGAACCGCGAGCGCACAACGCGAATGTCCGCAGCCAATACGGGATTGCGCCCCGGCAGGGTGAGCACGGCTAAACACATGAAAAGGAAATTCACCAGCATGCTCGTCACCAGGATGTCGATGCCCAGGAAAAAGTCGCCGGCGAAATGACTGCCCAATATTCCCAGTGTCGCCATACATCCGCTGATCACGAGAGCTACGTGCGGCGTTTTGTTTTGCGTATGCACGCGGGTGACCTGTTTGGGAAAGATGCCATCTTCGGCCCAGGCAAACATGAGCCGCGAAACGGACAGCAACATCGCGGGCAGATCGTTGGTCAGCGCCACTGCCGCACCGGCCATGATGGCCACGGTCCAGCCCGGACTCAGCACCACCGACATAAGTCCTGAGGCGGTGACGTCCGACTTCATGGCTTCCTGTGCGACGTATTGCCACGGGATAGCATGGTACACGGCGCCGGAGAAGAGAATGTAGAACGTGCCCACGGTTCCAACGGCGAGCGCAATGGCGATGGGAAGGTTGCGATTGGGATTCTTCGCTTCGCCGCCAGCTTGGGCGATACTGTCAAAGCCAATGAAGCTCGAGAACAGTACGGCCGCGGCAGAAAGGAATACAAAGGGATCGAAGGTAGCGACAGCATCCGGTATGCTCGTCATCCCTTTTGTACTTAGGGCTGCTGCGAAAGCACCAGGTCCTGTGGAGAATCCGACGACGATTACGATGAAGCCTAGCCCGAACATCAGGTACATCAATGGAATCAGTGTCCGTTCGTAAAGCGTAACACCCCGGATGTTCACCCAAACAAAAAACCACAACACAGCCAGTGATGCCGGAACACGCACGCTTCCTTGCTCAAGCAGAGCGGCCACGGTTGGGTAATCCAGTGCCGCGGCGATATCCCTGACGAAGGGGATGATCACATACGAAACGACACCGATGGCAATGGAAAGTCCGAACCACTGTGAGAAGCTGGCGACAAAGCCCAGATACGGGTGAAGACCGCGGCTCGCGTAGATGTAACTGCCACCCGCCCTCGGCATGGCCGAAGCGAGTATGGCATAGGCAAAAGCGGCGAGGACGGCAGGCAGTGCGGCCAGGAGGAAGGCAGGAATGACGTAGGGTCCGATACCCGGCACATTCCGCTGAATCATGAACGGGACGACATAGATGGAAGCACCGAGCATCGAGCAGATCCCGGTGGCGGTAAGACCCGTAAGACTCAGCTGCCGCGAGAGTCCTGTAGTCGCTGGTCGATCTTTTCCGGAATCCATTGGCGCCAAGATGGGAAAAAATAACACCCGCTGGTTATCTGTTTAATGGTTTTTGACACCGTCAGGGAACGAATGTGAAAATTCCCAAGTATCTTGTGTAGTGAAATTTCTTGCAGCTATTCTGTTTGGCCTGGCTCTGACTTCATGCTCCACAGTGACCAGGCTTCCTGATTCACAACTTGTTTCGGGGTTCTACGATTACAAAGCTCCCACTGATGCTTCCAGGAAGTATTCGAAAGTATATCTGGAAGTTAAGGAGGATTCAACAGTTACCATATCCGTTGATAGCGCGGGCAAGGAGAATGCGAAGCCCAGTGTAGGCTTTTTACCGGGACAGGTCTATCGAAAGCCGAGCCTGGACCTTGATGTGATGGTGGTCCTTTTTAAGTACAGGCCGGGCAAAACGAACCTTCCCAGCCAGTTGACCACGGACTTCAATGGCAACATGTTCTTTGGTTACCGTGTCGACCGCTACAAGATGGACCTGAGTAAGACACCACAGGGCGGTGTGAGGCGAGTCCGGCAGCGCGCGTTGTCGTTTGGTGGATTTGTGGGATTGGGAACATCCTTCATCAGCCCATGGACAACCAACAATCAGACCACCGACGAGTACAATGGCTTTGTTGTCAGTCACGGCCTGTCCGGCCTTATGGGTATTGGCAACCTTACTGTTGGTCTTGGTGTGGGCTGGGACAATCTGCTCGACCGTGACAAAGACATTTGGATATATCAGAATACGGCCTGGTATGGTCTGACATTGAGCCTGAACCTTAACTGACACAAGGAATTAATCGCCTATATTCGCGCCGGGATTATCGTAGCCCAGATTGATTGTTATGAATGTTGTACTTAAAGAGAAGCAAGAAGCTGGTTATGAGTGGGTGGATGTAACCAATCCAACCAAAGCAGAGTTGAATGAATTGGCAACCAAGTTTGGCCTTCATGCCGCGCTTGTGGAGGATTGCCTCCAGCCGGATCACCTACCCAAGCATGAGATTGTTGGCGATAACCAGTTTGTGATTTTACGCGCCTTCAATTTTCAGGCAACTGAAGAGGCGGACACAATTCAGGAAGTAACGGACAAGATCGCTGTGTTCCTTGGCAACGATTTCATTCTTTCTGTTCACAGACCTCCATTTGAGTTTCTTACGAAAATAAAAACGGAGTTTGTTGACACAGGCAAGTGTGCTACGCCTTACCAGGTGCTCTTCCGGGTGTTTGCTCACGTAGTTGCATCGTACGACACGCCGTTGGCCTCTCTGGTCCGGGAAATCGATTTATACGAACCAAAGATATTCCTACAGAAGAAGACACCTGACTTGCTTCGGGATCTTTACTACATGAAACGCCGGGCCTCGGTCATGGACAATGTGCTCGATATGTCCAAAGCGATCCATGAAAGTCTCAAAGGCAAGATTACCCTCCAGCACTTCAATCACCTGAAAGACGAATTTGTCAGGCTGCAGAACAGCACAAAACAAATTTTTGATAGCGTATCGAACTTGTTGAACATCTATATCTCCTTGTCAACGCAACGAACGGGTGAGGTGATGCGCGTATTGACCCTGTTCTCCGTTTTCTTTATGCCGCTCACCTTCATCGTGGGTATCTATGGAATGAACTTCGATGTTATGCCTGAACTCCGTTGGCCCTACGGCTATGCCATCATCTGGGGAGTTATGATCGCTGTGACGGTGGCCATCTATTTTTGGTTCAGGAGAAAAGACTGGCTGTAGGTCAGTAGACTGACACCGTGTGGAGTAGTGGGCATGCTCTCGAATCCAGAATGGTAATCCTCAAGCGGCTCGTCCGAACATCCGTCAAGGGAAGAATTCGCTTGTAGCCAATCGTGGTACCCTCCGCTACGGAGCTCCATGAGTTCCCATTCCAGGCGTCGATCGAAAAGCGTTTCACGCGCTGACCCAAGGGAATGTATTCCTGAAGCTCAACAAACTGAATGTCCTGCTCCTCCGGCCACCGGAGCTCAATGGCTCCCGCTTGCTGACTGTCATCGGTAGCCCAATAGGTGTCCGGGTCACCATCGATGGTTTTTGAAGCGTCGTATGCCGCTGAAGATCCGCGAACGGTTTCAGATACTGCCTCCGCAGCGCGTGCCAGATCATTGCCGAAGCGTTGGTTCAGTAAATCATGGAAACCCCGAAGGGCAGCAACATCAATTTCATTCAATAACCCTCGACGGTCGGGTGGCACATTCAGTAGCAGGGTAGACCCACGACCAACGGAAGTCAGGTAGATGTTGAAGAGTTGCTCGGGCGACTTGACCATGGAATCTTCCCGCATATGATAAAACCAACCGGGCCTGATGGAGACATCGACTTCAGCAGGAATCCAATGCGTGCCATCTTTGGAACCGGAGTTCAGCAACGATTCAATTCCCCCTTTACCGGCATAAAGGGTATCGGGAGTAATCAGGTTCCAGTTGGTTTCGCCGGCAATCCCTTTCTCATTACCAACCCAGCGAACTCCCGGCCCGGCGTCACTGAAGAAGATGACCGATGGCTCAAGTCGGGTGACCTGCTCCAACGTCGTTGGCCAATCATAGTACGATGCTCCGTTGATGGATCGCTTTTCACGGCTGCCACCATAGTATCCGTCGCCACCATTGGCACCATCAAACCACATCTCAAAGATGGGGCCGTAGTTCTGAAACAATTCGTTCAATTGGTTGCGGTAGTAGTTCAGGTAAGCGGGCGTGCCATAGTCTTTGTGGTTACGATCCCACGGTGAAACATAGATGCCGAACTTCAGGCCGTATTTCCTGCAGGCTTCGGCCGCGGCTTTCACCACATCACCCTTGCCATTTTGCCAGGAAGTGTTCTTGACAGAATGTTCGGTGAACTGGCTGGGCCAGAGACAAAAGCCATCGTGATGCTTGCAGGTGAGAATAACCCCTTTGAACCCAGTCTCTGAGAACGTACGAACCCATTGATCGGCGTCGAAGGTAGTAGGCTGGAATTGTCCTGGGGCTTCATCACCAAAGCCCCATTCTTTATCGGTAAAGGTGTTGAGACTGAAGTGTACAAACGCATTCATCTCCATCGCATGCCAGGCGAACTGTTGCTTCGAAGGGATTGGCAGGATGGGTTCTGGCGGTACAACGGGCTTCGTCGAGCACGACAGGAGCAGGGCGAGCAGGGGGAGGAACAAAATCTTCACAGAGCAAGTTAATGAGATTGTCATACATCGTGAAAGCAGAAACCAGTACCTTGCACCATCATGAATTCATCGACACATCACAACGAATATGCCTCTGCGCTGGACATGCAGCAGAAGCTTGCTCCGCTCGGTACTACAAAAATCTTTCATGAGGGTGACGTCATCCTCGATG
>CAYMPU010000128.1:0-22952 GCA_964392375.1 uncultured Ohtaekwangia sp.
TACGAGGTGCTGCTGCCCGATGAGGTCTTCCAACCGGGACGGTCGCATGCGCTCGGCGAGCGGCGGAGAGGATGTGGTGAGCAAGGCCATCAAAGAATCATGACAATAACGAAGAGATTGATCAGGAACCCAAAGAAGAAACAAAGCATGTAAACAAAACTGAAGATGAGAAATTTCGTGATGGTCTTTCCCCAGCCTTGTCCATACATGCGCTTCATCGCCAACAACAGGTATACATAGATCGTCCAGCCAAGGAGGGTCGACAGCCACCCGAGTGCCGGCACCAGTCCGACGATCATCATGATGGATCCTGCGAAATAGAAGAAGTTATAGTAATACATGGAGAACACCAGGTGCTCACTGTAAAAATAGTCTCTGCGCGAGTAAAGTAATTTCAGCAGTAGCGCAAACACGGGAAGGAGGAAGAACAATACTTTGGAGAAGTTCTCCAGTGAGGCTTTCCAGAAGTCATTTCCAAAACCCGAAGGATTGTCGCCGTATTTCTGATTGAGTTCAATGCTACGGATCATCATCTTCCGGCTAAACCAACCGTCCCGTTCGCTTTCTGGCAACAATGCCTGTGCGGAGTCGTATTGACCAACGCTTGCATAGTCGGCCTTATTGAGTCCATAATTGAACCGATTCTTGCGCTTTGGCTTGATGTGGGTCGTATCCTGAACCACGGTGTCCGCTGCTTGCAACGTATCCAAACCGGAAGCCGCAAGGCTCTCTTTGACTTTGCGCTCATTGTCGGCCAGCTCTTGTTTGTCTTCCTCGGTAAGCTCGACCGCATCCTTCTCTTCCGGCAGACTGAAGAAGATCAGGAAGAAGATGAAGCTGATGAACGCATACATCCGCACCGGATGAAAGTACCGGTCGCGCCGGCCAGCATTGAACTCCATGGCCAGAAAGCCGGGCCTGGAGACGAGGTAACGGACCGTGAGAAAAAACTTTCCTTCGTAGCTGAAGAAGGATGAGATAACGTTCTCCCACAATTCCCACATCGTCTGGCGGCGGGGTAAGTCCTTTTGTCCGCAATGGTGACAAAAGACATCCTGTAACTTCGTTCCACAGTTCAGGCAATGCGTGTTGTGATTACCGGGTCTGTTCTCCTCGGCGTTCACCGCGCCCTCCGCGGCCAGCAACGATTCGTCCAGATTCTCCATGGTTTAGAACCGCAGTGAAGACAAGGCTTGAAGGGTCTTCTCCATCATGCGGTCGTCGATATCCAGATGAAGTACCATACGGACCTCTGTGGCGCTGAAGGGTAGCGCCCTGACGCCACGTTCCTGAAGTGCAGCAACAAATTTTTCCGGTGCAACTTCAGGCACCAGTTCAAAGATGACAATGTTGGTATCGACGGGCATGACCGACTTGACATACATCAGTTTGGATGCTGCTTTACCTATCTCTCGCGCGCGCGCGTGATCTTCCTTCAGGCGGGCCACATGATGATCGAGGGCATAGATGCCGGCCGCCGCGAGGAATCCTGCCTGACGCATGCCACCCCCAAAAACTTTCCTTACTCTGCGTGCCTTGGCCTCATGCTCTTTCTTACACACCAGCACCGATCCTACCGGTGCACCCAGGCCTTTGGACAGACAGATGGAGATGGTGTCAAAATGCTTGCCGATTGTTTCTGGTCGGTCGCCGGTTTCGATCAAAGCATTGAACAGTCGTGCGCCGTCAAGATGTGTCTTCAGTCCTTTGGATCGTGCGAAATCACAGACCGCCTGAATTTGTTTCAACGTATAGTAGCTTCCTCCTTCACGCACTACGGTATTCTCCAGCGCTACAACCGATGTTTTCGGATAATGCATGTCCGTCGAGTTGATGTTGGCTGCAATCTCCTCCACCGATAAACGCCCGCGGTCACCCGCGAGTAGCCGGGCGCTCACGTGGCTGTTGCCTGCCAGTCCACCGCCTTCGTACTTGTAGATATGCGCACCCTTGTAGCAGATGACTTCATCATATGGTTGGGTGAGCACTTTGATGCCAATCTGGTTGGTCATGGTACCCGACGGACAGTACACAGCGGCGTCCATGCCCAGAAGTTGGGCGCACTTCTCTTCCAGTTTCTTTATCGTTGGGTCTTCGCCAAAGACATCGTCGCCAACTTCGGCGTTCATCATGGCCTCCAGCATTCCTGGAGTGGGTTTGGTGACGGTGTCACTGCGTAAATCGACGATCATAACAACACTTTAACACAAGCCGAAAGTAGCAAAAAGGTACTATGCCATGGCCGTCCTTTTGGGCCTAAAATGCAAAATGGCAACCGTATGGCTGCCATTTTCTGTGTAGCGGGGGCAAGACTCGAACTTGCGACCTTTGGGTTATGAGCCCAACGAGCTACCAACTGCTCCACCCCGCGATTTGGTAGCACAAAAGTAGGTCGTTCGGGGGCAATTAACAAGTCACCATGAACCTGTGGGCATCAAATTCTCCAAAAGGGCTGCCAATAGCTTTGTGAAGTGCTTATCATCAAGGCATCCCAATTACCCATTCGACCAGACTGTCTGTTGTGGCTCCAACCGGCCGGGAATCTACTGTGCTGGTCAGATCCCGCCACCGCAATCGCCCATGATTACTATATGGAATCAAGACCACCCTTTTTCGGGAATGCTCCACCCGAATTTCCATAAAACTCTGAAAGTAAGGCGAGACATTGTAGTCAAACATCGCCGACAGCCACTCGGCAGAAAACGGCCAGCCGTTCAATTGCGTCGTCCACCACCACGCCGGACGCTTGTACCATTTCGTGTTCTCCTCGATCTTCTTCACGAGGGGTATACGCGACGGATAGAATGCATACTCCTTTGTAGGCATGCTCCGAGGATCCGCCATAGCAGCACCGATACTCAAATAGGCACCACCGCCGCCATTGACAAAATGATGCATGACCTGCGGGCCATTCTCATTCGATGAGTTCTCTTCACGGTAATATTCCAAGTCGTGTGTGTCGCCAGCCATAACCAGCGGTACGTTGTACGAGCGCAACAAAGCGTGCAGCGACTCAAACTTGGGATTCAGCTTGCCCTGGTATTCTGCAATGGCATAGAAGGGATGTCCAAGCACCACCATCACAAACTTTCCTCGTGATGCTTCCAGCACATTGACTAACCATTGATGCTGCAGTGAATCGATTTGTCGTTCAACACCGGTCTCCAGTGTGATGAGCACAAAATTGTCCGTGCTCACCTGGAAGAAGGGTGCTTTTTGAAATCCCGTTGGAACGTCATACTCATTTCTCCAGACATCCGACCGGCGCACCATCTCATCAATTTTTGCCTCTGTGGTCGACGTGATCTTTAGATCTGCCTCCGTGCGGGCCAGCATCGCCTTGCGGGCTGCTTCGGGCTCAAAGAATGTGGCCACAAAGCCATCGAGCGCGTCGTACCAGTCGTGGTTGCCCGGAATAGCATATACCGGCTTTGTTACGCCCTTGAAAGGCATCCAAAACATCTTTTCGTAATCACGCAACGCTCCTGTAGGATACACCACGTCGGAAGAGATCATCACAAACTTCACTTCGGGATGATTGCTCACCGACAGGAGCTGATCTTTAAGTATCAATTGAGACGCATCTCCTTCACCGGGGTCGCCGATTACTACAAAGGAAAAGTCACCTTCCTTGTTTACTCCGGAGGGATGGAGCTGGAATGCGTTCGCACCAAGACCTTCACCCGAACTTTCAATCATGGCCATTCGCCAATGGTCGGCACGGTTGGCTGCCCATTTGTCCCAGATGCCCGAGGCCCAGTTCTCAGTATCAAAATACCAGCTCATGCCCAGTACCGGCATAACCGCGACCAGTAAGGCCGCCCAAGGAAGTCCAGTCTTGAGTCCTGTGCGGATAGCCGTGGGCAACGAGTAACCGACCTTAATGTAGCGCACTTCTGCACGAATGCGTTTCGATAGCCACCATGCTGTCAGCGCCCGGAGCCCCAGTGGATGGCGCTCTTTCTCTTCTACCTGTGAAACCCATTTCCATAGTCGTTGAGCGCGTTGCCGGAGCAGACGCAATGGTATGAGTCTAAGTGGTGCGATGATGACATAGGTTACGATGAGTGCAATGACCATATCACCGACCGTGGCAATGACCGGTGAAAGAATACCGAGGTAGCTTCGATCAAATCCCATTCTCCCGAGGTGAATCACAAAGAGCAGTATGATAAACGTAATGATCCAGCCCCGGTCATAGCGGGCACTCTGCTCCTCCTCCACTTTGATACGCTCGGTAATCGTGGTGACATACGGATCACCCCGAAGTCCAATCTTTGCGGCAACGTCTTCATCAACGCGGCTCATTTGACCCGTCTTCGCCGCGAGCACATTGAGTCCGATGCCAACGATGCGTATCCCGATGGCCAGTGTGAGGAGCCACGTTTGCCCTTGTCCTTCCAGCAGGAATAGGGAGCCCACCAGAAGTATATTGCCAATGCCGGCAGCCAGATCAAACCATCGGTGCGAATTTGCATGCCACGCCTTGAAGAAAATCCAGAAGTAGCGCACCGCATCAATGGCAAATACGATAATGATAAATATGTACAGCGCCTTTGCCTGAAAAAGGATAGCGTTGATAAGAATAACCGCCATCAACAGGCTTAACGCCGCACTCCGTCGTGTAGAGATTCTTGATGTCCAGTCAGACCGCTTGAATCCATCGATGAGCTCAATGATACTCACCCAGATTAACAGTTCACCCAGATAATGTTCGATAGCGTTACCCGGCCAGACGGGTGCAAGCCAGGCGAGCGCGCCAAGAACAAAGCAAGCACCTGCCCAGCCCAGGCGGTCCCACGTCAATTTTGGTTTTTCAATTTCCGTCATCGATTGGGTTTATGAACGGCCCATTATATACTCAGCATCAAATAAAGAATCCGGCAACGATCAAGGTCACTGCACAGAAAAGCAAGATGACGACCAGTCGGCGCATCACGAAACGAAACCACTGGTCATAGCCGATACCACTCAACGCGATAATCGCCATCAGGGCACCATTCGTTGGGCTTACCATGTTCATGAGAATGGCCCCGTACTGAAATGCGAGCACACATACCTGCCTCGGCAGTCCGATGAGGTCCGACAGCGGTGCCAGAATCGGAATGGTGAGCACGGCCTGGCCTGCATAGCTGGGTACAACGATGTGCAGGACAAACTGCGAGGCCATCATGCCGATAGCAGAAAGGTTGGCTGGCAATCCCTCCATAGGGATGAAGAGCCCGTAAATGATGGTGTCGAGAATTTTTCCGTCCATCAGCACCAGGGAGATGCCGTGGGCAAAGCCAACGATCAGTGCCGCGAATGTCATCTCGCGCAAACCTTCCACATAGGCTGAGCACGTTCCGTTGATGCCCAATCCTCCGATTATACCCGTCAGCATGCCAACAAGAAAAAACTCGGCGGCAATGTCATTGAATCCCCATCCCCAAGCCATCATCCCTACAATCAAAATTACAAAAGCAATGACGACCATGGCGAGAATTAGACCGTTGCGGCCATGAACCCCTGTATATGCTTGCTCTGTCTCCTCCGTACGAGCCTGCCGGTTCTTGTTGCCATAGCGTAGGATCATGCCCATCCACAACACGTAGGCGATGGCCATTGCGACCAACTGAAATCCCGCAAAGTTCAGAAACGGAATGCCTGCAATTTTTTGAGCGGTGACTGCGCCAAAGGGATTCATCGGACTGAAGGAGGCGCCGATTACGGTCGAGCCATAGCTGACAGCAATCATTACAAAGACATCGTAGCCCAACCTCCGTGTCAACATTAACAATACGGGAATCAAAGGAATGACTTCTTCCTCCATTCCCTCCAGTGCGCCTCCAGCGAGGAAGAAAAGTCCTGTGAGTGTTAGGGTAACTTCTTCCCTTCCTTTCAGTCGCTCGGTAAGGAAGATCATGCCTTCCTTCAAAGCGCCGGTCCTTTCCACGACATAAAAACACGCGCCTACCATGAAGATCAGGGCGATCACCTCAATGCCGGCCGCCATGCCGCGCGGGATCCCAACAAGAATCGCAAAGGGTGAAAGCGGTTCTGCTTCAACCGCATGATAGGAACCCGGTATCACTACTTCACGATTCGTAACAGGATCCATCTTCCTGTCGTATGCCCCCGTTGGCAACAGGTATGTGGCTACTCCGGCCAGCACGATAAACGAGACGATGATGAGAAGGGTGTGCGGGAATTTGATGGCCATCACTTAAAGGTATCAATAATCGTAGAATGCCTAAACGCAAAGGGCACAAAGGAATGCGCGCAAAGGACACAAAGAACTTCGAGGCCTCTGCGAAACCTGAGCGTTCCCTGTGTTATGTGCATTTGACTTTCGATCATATTTCATCAAGCGCGCACCTTGATTAACCCCTATACTTTAAGTAAATAGCCTTGGTATGTCTGAGCCGACGACACATAACATTCAGCCCCTTCTCAACAAGCACTACCTTAAGGCGGCCACGGCCAAGGGCGTCTATATCATCGATGAACATGGCAAGAAATACCTCGACGGTTCTTCCGGCGCGGTAACTTGTTCGCTCGGTCACTCCCATCCCAAGATCATCCCGTTCATCAAGCAGCAACTCGACAAACTTCAGTTCGTATACCGTTCACAGTTTGGCTCTGAAGAAGCAGAACAATTAGCCACCAAGCTTTATTCACTTTCGCCCGGTCACGCCTACGACCACACCTTCTTTGTCAACAGCGGGACGGAGGCCATAGAAACGGCGATGAAGGTGGCCGTTCAGCACTGGCAGGAAAGCGGCCACCCCGAAAAGACACAATTCATCAGCCGGTGGAAGAGCTACCATGGCATTACGGTTGGCGCGCTGTCGCTGTCAGGGCATCCCTTGCGCCGCCAGCGTTTTGAAGGCACCCTGGAGAAGTACCCCGCTTTGTCGGCCGACCTGGAAAATGATCCGATCGAGAAACAGATGGGAGAATTTCAGGCAGTCATCGCACGCATCGGTGCAAAGAATATCGCCGGCTTTGTTGCAGAGCCAATGGTAGGCGCTGCCGGAACCGTGCTTACGCCAAACCCAGAATACTACGCGCAGATGAAGGCCATCTGTCGTGAGCATAAGATCCTGTTTATTGCCGACGAAGTCATGACAGGGCTTGGCAGGACCGGAAAATGGTTTGGTCTTGAGCACTGGAGTACAACGGCTGACATTGTTGCCGTTGGCAAAAGTCTTGGTGCCGGCTATGCACCCATTGCGGCAACGCTGATGACGGACGCTGTCCTTGATCCTATCCGCAAAGGCACAGGGCTGATCATGAGCGGTCATACCTACAGTGGTCATCCGCTTTCTTGCGCTACGGCACTGAGGGTATTGAATGTGGTTGAGGAAGATCACCTGCTCGACAATGTGAATGTTCAGGGTGCCTACATCAAAAGCGAACTACAGAAACTTCAAAAGAGATTCGAGGTCATTCGTGTTATCCGTGGCAAAGGACTTATGATCGGTGTGGAGTTCGATCCCTCGCAAAAAGGATTTCAGGCGCGGTTCATTGATCACTGCTATCAAAACGGACTTTTGGTCTACCCTTCCGTGGGTGGTCCGGAGGGAAAAGACGAGAACGGCATTTTGATTTCGCCACCCTTTATCATCACCCGTGATCAGGCCGACGAACTTCTTCAAAAAGCCGAACAATCATTGACCAGCCTCATCGCATGAATCTCTTCAACAAGGTCACCGACTATGACACTGTCCGGCCGCTCTTCTTCGACGGCATGACGTTATTGTTTGGTGGATTTGGAGGAGTGGGTTCACCTCCGGGACTTGTCGATTGCCTGATTGAGTCCGGTGTCAAAGATGTTCATCTCGTTGGCAACGACGCAGGGTTTCCCTGGATCGGCATGGGCAAGTTTGTTTGCCTGGAACGCGCGAAGTCACTGATCGCTTCGCACATCGGTTCCAATCCTGTCGCCGGCGAGCTGATGAACCAGGGTAAACTCAAGGTTGAGTTTTCTCCACAGGGCATCCTGGTCGAGCGTATCCGCTCCGGTGGCGTTGGGTTAAACGGTTTCCTTACCGAGATTGGAATGGGCACGAAGCTGGAGTATGAAAAGCAGCGCGTAAAGATCGGCGACAAGGAATTCATGTATGAGGCGCCGATCACCGGG
This sequence comes from uncultured Ohtaekwangia sp., assembly GCA_964392375.1. Classification (GTDB taxonomy): domain Bacteria; phylum Bacteroidota; class Bacteroidia; order Cytophagales; family Cyclobacteriaceae; genus ELB16-189. Next base: position 8,126 of record CAYMPU010000128.1, read on the forward strand.
GATGTGAGCATTGTGTATGCGAAGAAAGCGGACACGTTTGGCAACCTCGTATTTGACAAGACTGCGCGCAACACAAATCCTTACGTGGCGATGGCCAGCAAGACAACCATCGTCGAAGCAGATGAAATTGTGCCCATGGGCGAGCTTAGCCCAGAAGAAATTATTGTGCCCGGTATATATGTGAAGTACATCGTGCCCTCGAAGGGCTACAATTGGAAATGGATATGGGAGATGCCAGACAAATCATTGCGCAACGCGCCGCCCGCGAAATAAGCGACGGAATGATTGTGAACCTGGGGATAGGCATTCCATCCCTCGTTCCCGATTATCTCGATCCTTCGCTCCAAGTTTTCTTTCAGGCCGAGAACGGCATCCTGGGCATGGGACCTACACCTTCTAAAAATGCCGATGGCAATCTCAGCAATGCGGCTGGCTACCCTGTGACCTTACTTCCCGGCGGAAGTTACTTCGACAGTGCCATCGCATTCGGAATGATCCGCCGCGGTTGCGTGGATGTTTCTATTCTTGGCGCGCTTCAAGTCAGTGCCAACGGGGATCTCGCCAATTGGATTGTTCCTGGCAAACGGGTGCCCGGCGTGGGCGGAGCGATGGAGTTGGCTTATGGCGCAAAGAACCTCATCGCATTGATGACGCATTGTGAGAAAGACGGCAGCCCAAAAATTTTGACGACGTGTTCGTTGCCCATCACCACGTATCACTGCGTGAAGAAGATCATTACGGATTTGGCTGTGTTCAGTATTGTGGCAGGCCAGCTTCGATTGGATGAACTCATGCCTGGGGCTTCTTTGGGGGAGGTTAGAGAGAAGACGGGGGCGCCGTTCGAAGTGGGTTCTACATTGGCGTAAATGCATTTCCCCGCCCGACCGCCTGGTTAATCCTCAAAAGTCAATTTGCTTGGTCAGGCGGGCGGGCCGCAGATGGCGCAGATTGAATACACGCAGATTTGCGCGGAATTTGGTGAATTTGAATCTGCGAAAATCTGCGGGGGCCCAATCTGCGCCATCTGCGGGAAACTGTATTTGTATTAACTTCAACCATTCAAAACTCCACCGCCGGTGTCCGCCTTTCAGAAAGTATCCGCTTACATTGATGCACATGAGCAGGAAGCTGTAGACCTGCTTTCAAAGCTGGTGCAGCAACCCAGCACCCAGGGCAACGAACAAGGTGTTCAGGCCATCGTCATTGAAAAACTCAAATCGCTGGGTCTTGAAGTAGACGTGTGGGATCCTGAATACAGCGTGCTGGCACGACATCCATACTTCGTTCCCTCCCGAAAGACGTACGCGGGGAGTCCCAACGTTGTGGGCACGCTGCGGGGAACCGGTGGCGGACGTTCGATCATTCTCAATGGTCATATTGATGTAGTGCCCGAAGGCGACCGAACCAAATGGACACACGATCCCTTCTCAGGAAAACTTGAAAACGGAAAACTCTACGGCCGCGGCACCACCGACATGAAGGGCGGTAACGTGTCGCTTATGCTGGCGATGGAGGCCATTGTCCAATCGGGCATTAAACTGAAAGGCGATGTGATTTTTGAATCCGTGATCGAAGAGGAATCGGGTGGCATGGGTACGCTGGCCACGTTGGTGCGCGGTTACAAAGCCGATGCGGCGATCATTCCTGAGCCCACCAACATGAAGCTCTTCATCAAACAGCAAGGCTCCATGTGGTTCCGGGTTACTATTGAGGGGCGATCGGCACATGGCGGCACACGTTATGAGGGTGTTTCAGCCATCGAGAAAGCGATCATGGTACACCAGGCGGTTTTGAAACTGGAGACCAAACGCAATGCACGCATTACCGACCCGCTCTACGAGAATATTCCCATTCCTGTACCTATCAATATGGGAAAAATACAAGGTGGCTCATGGCCTTCTACGGTCGCGGATGTTGTCCTTATCGAAGGACGCATTGGTGTGGCACCCGAAGAAGAAATGAGTGCCGTAAAATCCGAACTGGAGAATTGCCTGAAAGACCTTTGTGTTCAAGATCCCTGGCTCACCGAACATCCTGTGAAACTGGAGTTCTTCGGAGGGCAGTGGGTACCCAACACGCTGCCTCACGATCATCCCTTTGCGGAGACGATGAAGGCATCGTATGCCAGCGTCTACGGAAAGCCGGTTGCCCTGGAGGCTTCGCCCTGGGGTACAGATGGAGGGCTGTTGGGCAAAGTAGGTGGCATCCCTACGCTCATCATCGGTCCGGGCGAAACCAAGGTGGCACACTATCCTGATGAATTCATAGAGGTCAGCGAAATGGTTCGTGCGGCGAAGGTATTCGCCCGTGTGCTGATCGATTGGTGCGGTGCATCATCCCCATCCTAGCCAGAATCGCATGATTCGCGAAGTAACCGACGGCCCCTCGGGTGTTACACTGTATGAAGATGAATACAGCAAGCGCGTTCGGGTGGATGATTACCACGGCAGTCGAGAGAATGTACTCCGCCTGACAAACACATCACTCCCCACCTGGACTGAAAAGCTCATTGTCAAATCCCGACCTGAAGACCTCGATTTTTTCCTGGCCAACAATTTTCGCAAGGAGGCATTCATCGCTGGCTATTTTGCGGGCGCAGACATGCACTTCGTCACGAGATATTTATCAGCCAAACGAAAAGTCTCTACGAAAGAAGAACAAGAGGATGCCATTGTAGAATCAGTGCTCGCCACTCCTTTGGATCGGGACCCTCCGGTCACTGTCACGATCCATATTGCGGACCCCGTTGACGCTCCTGCTCTTGCCGAACTATACCGCAGTACGTTCGAGATTTATCCCACACCTGTTGGCGACCCCGAATACATTCGTAAGACGATGCGTGAAGGAACGATATATGTTTTTGTTCGTGACGAAACAAGAATCATAAGTGCCGCCTCCGCCGAAATCAACCAGAAATACCGAAACGCTGAATTAACCGACTGCGCTACAGCAGAAGGCTATCAGGGCAAAGGCTACATGCGCGCGTTGCTGTTGGAACTCGAACGTAGGCTTCGCAAACAAGGCATCACCTGTCCCTACACGATCGCCCGGTCCGAATCCTTTGGCATGAACAAGGTCTTTCATCAACTCGGCTATACGTTCGGAGGGCGAATGGTGAATAACTGCATGATTTACTCGGGTCTTGAGGACATGAACGTTTGGTATAAGGAGTAGTCCCGATGGTTATCGGGATTGGCTGTCGGCTTTTGGCAGTGGATAGTAGAAGTTAGGCTGACTGACTACATTTATAGAATGAGAAAGATTCTACTGCTAGGGGGAATGGTGGGATTGCTCCTTGCCTATTCGGCGCAAGCCCAACGCGTCCCTGTGCTCAACCAGATCGATCTTCCCCACAACTATTACTATCACGAACTTTATCTCCCACAACTAACCAGCGGACCATCTTCTGTGTCCTGGACGCCCGATGGGAAGGCCTTGATTTATTCCATGGCAGGCAGCTTGTGGATGCAGTTGATCGGCAGCGACGTCGCGCAGCAACTCACCGACGATGCTGGTTATGACTACCAGCCCGATGTCTCCCCGGATGGAAAACATATTCTGTTTGTCCGGTACACCGGCGCAGCCGTAGACCTGATGATGCTTAACCTGGCTGAAAGAAAATCCTATCGGCTCACCGACGGGAAGAGTGTAAACCTTGAACCCCGCTGGTCTCCGGACGGAAGCACCATTGCTTTTGTGTCAACCATCAACTCTGGACACTTCCTTTTACACAAGGCCACGGTCCGTGAAAATCAGCTCATCAATGTCATGGCCCTTCTTGCCGATCGCAAGAGCGAAGTAAAACGCTATTACTATAGTCCCTTTGATCACTCCATCAATCCCGCCTGGTCAAAGGATGGTAAAGTGATCTATTTCATCTCCAACCGCGAAGTGGCCCACGGCACCGGTAATCTGTGCTCGATCGACGTTGCTTCCGGCGAAATAAAGGCGATTCGCGAAGAAGAGACCAACTGGCGGACACGTCCGGATGTTTCGCCGGATGGCACGCGCATCGTGTACAGCAGTTACCTGGGACAAAACTGGCATCAGCTCTGGATCCTTCCGGTGGGCGGCGGCTATCCTGTACCGATTACGTATGGTGATTACGACAAAAGCGCACCGCGCTGGTCACCCGATGGCAAATCCATTGCATTCATCTCCAACAAAGATGGAAATACCTTTCTTTGGACGCTGGATGCTTTCTCGGGGAAGCAATCTCACATCGTCGCCACCAGGAAGAATTATCTCTCCACTCATGTGCCGCTGAAGCTGACTATTCAGGACAACAAAGGCAACGCCATCGCCGCACGGGTCAGCATCACGGACCGTTCTGGCAAATTCTACAGTCCTGACAACGCATGGGTGCATGCCGATGATTCGCGATATCCAGCAACCCAAACCATGGAGTCGCATTATGTCCACACGAGTGATCCTCTGATCGTTCAGGTTCCCAAAGACAGCATCTTCATTACCGCGTCTCACGGGCCAGCGTACGGCATCACCCGTGTCAAAGTCTTCGCCCGGCAAGTCGATGCGGTTACGCTTACAGTAAAGATTGCGCCGCTTTCCATGCCATCAGACTATGGGAGCTGGCGCAGCGGTGATGTACATGTGCACATGAACTACGGCGGTAATTACCGGAACACGCCAGAACATCTTTTACAACAGGCCGCTGCAGAGAATCTCAACTTTGTCTACAACCTCATTGTCAACAAGGAGCAGCGGATTCCGGATATCAACTATTTTAGCGCACAGCCAGACAAAGCCTCAACACCCGAGGTAACGATTCTTCACGGACAGGAATTTCACACGAGCTACTGGGGACACCTCGGCCTCCTCAATTTGAAAGAGCATCTCATCATGCCCGACTATTCAGGTTATCCTGAGACAGCTGTCTCCAGTTTATTTCCGCACAACACCTTTGTAGCCGACCGTGCGCATGAACAAAAGGCGCTCGTGGGCTATGTTCATCCTTTCGAACAGGCTGACGTGCTCCCGGATCAATCGCCTTCCCTCCATCACGCATTGCCTGTTGATGCAGCACTGGGCAAGGTTGACTACTATGAACTCGTTGGATTTGCCGACCACCGGGCATCAGAATCAGTCTGGTATCAGCTGTTGAATGCCGGAATCAAAATCCCCGCCGCCGCCGGAACTGATGCGATGGCGAACTATGCCAGTTTGCGGGGACCTGTGGGGCTGAACCGTGTATTCGTGCGCGGCGACAACACCATGACTTCGGAAAAATTTCTCACTGAACTTCGAAGGGGAAGGAGTTTCGTCACCAACGGCCCGCTGGTCGGATTTTCGCTCGAAGGTAAGGTGCCCGGTGACAGCGTCGATCTTGATCAAAAGAAGAAGTCACTAAACTACAAAGGCTTTCTGCGCAGCAACACGCCTGTCGAACGTGTCGAGGTGATCTATAACGGCGATGTTGTTGCCACCCATACGAGTGGTGAGCCCACAACCACCCTCGACATCAGCGGAAAGATTTCGGTAAAAGAATCCGGATGGGTACTGCTTCGGGCCTGGAGTTCCGGTGCGCACCCCGACGTCTTTGACTTGTATCCTTACGCCAGCACCAATCCCGTCTATCTGGTTGGGGGCGCGCCATCATCGAAACGAAATGCAGCCAGTGCCTACTTCGTGAAATGGATACAACGGCTTGAAAAGCTTGTTGGGGAGTCTGCAGATTTTCGAAGTGAGCAAGAGAAAGCGGCTGTTATGGACGAAATCATAAAGGCCAAACTATACTATCAGTCATTGTTCATTCCTGTCAAGCGCTGACCGATTGCTTACATTATCTCAAAAGCCATGAAGCTACCTTGCCTTCTCATCGTCATGACTCTCGCCGTGTTCCCGGCATTTGCGCAACATAACTATAACGTGATTCGCGAAGATGTCATGGTTCCCATGCGGGATGGCGTCAAACTCGGCGCCATACTCTACAGGCCAGACAAGGAAGGAAAGTTTCCGGGCATCGTTTACCGGACACCGTATGGCATTGACGACTATGATGTTTATGCGGAATTTCCATTGAAGGCCGCGAAGCAAGGCTATGCGGTTCTCCTTGTTGATGTTCGCGGTCGGCTTCGCAGTGAAGGAAACTTTGAAGCCTACCGCAACGAGAAACCGGATGGCTATGATGTGATTGAATGGATGGGTACACAGTCGTTCTGCACTGGCAAAGTGGGAACCTACGGGGGCTCCTATCCTGGCATCGTGCAATGGCTCGCCATGTCGCAGGCTCCTCCTCACCTGGCTGCCGCAGCGCCGGAGATGACACCTATCGGGAGTCATCATTTTTTCTACTACGGTGGTGCCTTCTCCCATCCCTGGATCGACTGGTTTGTGCCCTACATTTTTGCCGATAAACGGAAACGTGCGAATGATCCTTCGGGGCCGTGGGATGATGAGCCGGCCACCGAAGCCTGGGAGAAGACCGATCGAAAACAATGGTATCAGTATCGTCCGCTGGCTGATTTGCCGTTGCTGAAGCCCTATGCTCCGGAATATTATGAATGGCTACGGCATCCGGATCTTTCTCCCTGGTGGGATTTTGTCAATGTGGAAAAGGATTTTGGAAAGATGAAGAACCCGGTCTTCCTGGAGAGTGGCTGGTACGATGCAGCGTATGGACCCGAGGGAGCAACGCGTGCTTTCAACAAGATGCGGAAAGAGGCCGCCACTCCGGAGGCGCGGGAAAAATCCATTTTGGTTTTGGGGCCGTGGAATCACACGTCATTGAATACACGAAAAACCAAGTTTGGTGAAATGGACTTCGGCCCAAGTGCCGGGATGGATTACGATGCGGAACTGCTGCGCTTCTATGACCAGCACCTGAAAGGAGTTCCAGTCGCAAGCGGATTGCCGGCTGTGAGCATCTTCGTGATGGGAGCCAATGAGTGGCGAACAGAAAGTCAATGGCCCCTGGCTCACGCCGTACCTAAATCGTTCTATCTCTCAGGAACCGGAGCAGCGAAGACCGGCGTGCTTTCATCCAAGCCGGGCAAGGACGCGCGCGACACGTACGTCTTTGATCCAGCCAATCCGTTCTGGGACAAGTCGTATGAAAAATCATACCCCTACGACCAGCGCGAAAACGAATCGCGAGCCGACGTGCTGGTGTACACGAGTGATGTGTTGACGGAAGACATCGAAGTCATTGGTGAGATTGTCGCCGAGTTGTATGTCAGTTCGGGAGCGACGGACACGGATTTCAGTATCACCCTTTCCGATGTGTACCCCGATGGGCGATCCATCAATTTGCATGGTCTTGATGCTGGATACTTGCGAATGCGCTATAGAGCCGGATTTGAATATCAGGAGTTGATGAAGCCAGAGGAGGTCTACAAAATTCGTATCGGACAGGTATACACCGCCAATCGGTTCAAGAAAGGTCACCGGATTCGTTTGGCGATCACAAGCAGCAAGGCGCCACATTACGATCCTAATCCGAATACGGGGAAAGTAATTGCGGAGGAAAAGAATTTGATTCCGGCGAGGAACACGGTGCATTCGGGGGTGAAGTATCCGTCGAGAATTCTATTATCGGTGGTCAAGCCGTAACTTAATGCCCTGAGTGATCTTCTGAAATACTTACTGCTTTCATTATGAAACCTGTGAATTGGCCAAAAGAAATTCAACCGCTTCTAAAGAAATACAAGGGCAAGCAGCATCCGCTGAATTATCGCAATCCCTACGAACTGATTGTCATGGTCGTGCTCTCGGCCCAAGACTCCGACCGCAACATCAACAAACTGGCGCCGGCACTCTTCAACGCTTTCCCCGACATGAAGGCGCTATCGATGGCTACACAAGAGGCGGTGGTCCCCTTCGTACAAATGGTTCGCGGCCACTACAAGAAGACAGGTTGGTTGTTGACCATCGCCAAAAAGATCCAAGACAATAAGAACATTCCCACAACCCTCGAAGAACTCACAGCACTTCCGGGTATCGGAAGAAAATCGGCTAACGTCATCTTAAGGGAAATGGGCAAGCCCACGGAAGGGATCATTGTCGACTTGCATGTTGTGCGCGTAGCCCCTCGCCTGGGGATTGCTACCGGAACAGATCCCAAAAAACTGGAAAAACAAATGATGGATGTGCTGGAGCCGAAGGACTGGGACGCTGGCATGGCGATTTCTTTTCTGGGGCGTGAGATCTGCCGGCCGACCAATCCAAAGTGTGAGGAGTGTGTGATGGAGAAGGTGTGTGTTTACACGAAGACCTTATCAAAGATGCCCATCGTAAAGAAGTTGGGCACCAAAAAGAAGAAGTCGTAATCGAGTCTCTTTTACATTCTACATTGAGCGTTTTACATTTTGCGGTTTATTCACCCCGTCAATGTAAAACGCAAAATATTGAATGTAGAATGTAAAAGTGGTCCCGAGCTACTTCATCCGCCCATACTTCTTCATCGCCGCCACCAGCCGATCATGCGGAATCGCATAGACCTTGTTGCCATTCACTCCTTCCATTGTCTCGGCAGCGACCATCGCGTTGACAATGGCTTCTTCCGTGGCTGACGCCGTGGCTTCAAACAACGGACTGATCTGATCATTGGGAAGCATCTCGAGATGCGCAATGCCTTCATTCTTGCTCACTTCCGGATTGGCCGTACTGAACGCAATGAAAATATCGCCCGATGAATTTCCTCCGCGGCCTCCCATAACACCAATGCCCAGGGATACCCTTTTCACCATACGCTCAAGTTGGTGGGGCAGCAGTGGCGCATCCGTGGCCACCACGACAATGATCGAGCCCTGATCGGTGTCCGCTTTGCCTTCTTGCGGCAGTAGGTCCGGTATTTCCCTTCCAACAGGGACACCGGCAATCTGGAGTAATTGACGGCGACCATAGTTCGCCTGAACCAACGCTCCTACGGTATATTCTGCCGGGCCAATCTTCAATTTTCTCGAAGACGTTCCCGTGCCCCCCTTGAATCCATGCGCGATCATTCCCGTCCCTCCACCAACATTACCTTCGGCAACAGGTCCCGAAGCTGCCGACTCCATCGCATCAAACGCGTCCTGCTTAGTCACATGAAAGCCATTGATATCATTAAGAAATCCATCCCACGTCTCTGCCACCACCGGAAGACTTACATCGCCGTCATAACTTCCTGGTTTCATTTTCTTTGAATACCACTCAATCACCGCGTCGCGCACAACGCCGACACTGTGTGTATTCGTTATCAGCACCGGTGATCCCAGTCCGCCGGATTCATCGACCCAGGTTGTTCCTGTCATTTCTCCATTGCCGTTCAACGTAAACCACGCTGCGAACACGCGCTCGAGCGACCCCTTACCTTTCGGAAATATCGCGGTGACGCCCGTGCGCACAGGCCCCTTGCCGGGAACCAGTTTTCCGCTTCCGGATATCAATGTCTTGAACCCGACTTCAACACCTTTTACGTCCGTGATGGCATTGTTCGTTCCCGGAGTGCCGTCAAAAGGGATACCGAGATCGCGGGCGCGGGGCTTTGACTTCTGAGCGCAGCCTGTACCTGTGATCATCAATGCAGCAATAAAGATTAGAAGCTTTTTCATCGTGTGGTTTGGGTTATCAGGCGAAGGAGTTGCTTTCTCAAAATGGTCAACCCACGCTGGAGTTGGCTCGTGGTGATGGTCAATGGGCTCAACACACGGATCACATTTCCCGATGTTCCCGCGGTGATGATCAGCAGTCCGTTTTCCGCACAAGCCGCAATCAATTTCTTTGCAAGATCAGCATCGGGCTGATGGGGGTCATTGTTCTTTACCAGTTCAAAAGCCACCATCGCGCCCAGCCCACGGACATCGCCGATGGCAGGACATTCATGCTGAAGTTTTCTGAAGAATCCCATCACCGTGCGACCCACGCTCCTGCCCTTATCATTGATCTTGATCTTCTTCATGTACTGGATGGTGGCCAACGAAGCAGCACACGCTACCGGGTTGCCCAGGTAAGTACCGCCCAGTGTCCCCTTCGTTGTCTTGTCCATCACGGCAGCGTTGCCAATCACGGCGCCAATGGGCATGCCGCTGCCCATGGACTTCGCCCACGTAGAAATATCGGGAACAATACCGTAGTGCGAATAGGCCGACCATGCACCTGTCCGTCCGAAACCCGTCTGCACTTCGTCAAGAATCAAGAGGATGCCGTGCTTTTTGCAAATCTTCTGGAGGCCGAGCACGTACTCCTTTGGCGCCACAACAAATCCACCTTCGCCTTGTACCAGCTCGATAATGACTGCAGCCACCTGTGATGCATCGACCTGGTTATGGAGGGCTTCTTCAAACGCATGGAGCTCGCGCTGAACAAATTTCGTGAGCGAGAGACCATCGCCGTGTTTGTAGTAATCAGGGAAAGGCAAGCGGTAGACCTCCGGGGCAAAGGGTCCGCAGCCGATTTTGTATCCAGTCTTCGATGTCAGCGACATGCCGAGCAAAGTCCTGCCGTGAAAGGCGCCTGTGAAGCAAATGATACCCTGGCGACCGGTTGCCTGGCGCGCGATCTTCACAGCATTCTCCACAGCCTCTACACCGGAATTGGTGAGCATCACCTTGGTCTTCTTGCCATGCGGAAAAAGTTTGGCGAGTGTCTCGCACAGTTCAACATAAGGCTCATAGATCGCCACAGGAAAACAGGCATGCATGAGTTGCTTCGATTGTTTCGACACAGCATCAACAACCGGTTTGGGACAATGACCCGCATTCAACACGCCAATGCCTCCGGCAAAATCAATGTACTGACGTCCATCAACGTCGCGGATCAGGGCACCGCTTCCGGACGTAATGGTGAGTGGGGTGAACATGCCCATGCCTTCGGGCACAATCGCGTTTCTGCGGGCAATGAGTCTTTCTGAATTCTTCATGATTAAGAAAGGTACGGAATGCAAATCAACGTGCCATACCCTAAATCCTCTCCCTGAGTCGGGAGACAATTGATCGGTCGCTTGGGCTGATGATGAGTTTTCTGCCATCGCGTGTCGCAATCAGAACTGTGTTCCTCATGCTCGTAGCATACAACTGATAGGCATCTCTTCCGGCACTGAATTCCCCGTAATAACCAAAGACTCCTCCGTTTCCGCCTGTGCGCTCCAAATCCTGGACAAACGATTCGTTCACAAGGTCAACATGAAGAATGTCTGTGAAGAAAATGGTGACCGCGGAAGACCGGCGGTGCACAACCAAGGCATCATCCGTCAATTCGTAGGCAACAGGACCGTACAGGTAAGCAAATAGAAATATCGAAACTGGAATCAACGCCGCGATATACATGGTCACCTTCACACCCCAACGGGCATTCTCTGTAGAAAGAAAAATGAAAAGGGTACTGACAGCGGCGAGGATGACAAAGACCACCGCAGTCGTCACCTTTGCGTTACTGTCAAGTCTGGCTGAATAGATCACGCGGGGTTCCGATTGTCTATTCAATTTAGGGATAACGCAGAAAAAGAAAAAGCTACCGGTGGCAGCTTTTTCAACCTTATAAACCCAAAACACTTAATCGATCTCAGCACGTTTCACCACTTTGTAGTACGGCGTTTTGTCTTTTACCTCCCGTTGCTTCTTCGAGGCAACAACAACCTCGCCCTTTCGCCGTGAACCGCTGTACGTCGCACAGTACTCCGACATACATGAGGAAAGCACCAATACAGCCACCAGAATAAACACACTCGTTTTCATAACGCCTCGGTCAGGGATTAATACCCGCACGAACCCAAAGGTGAACACTCTGAAAGCCGTATGTTTGTGGTGAATTCTATGGAAAAAGGCCACAAAGCGGGTTTTGTTAGCATCGTCGGGAAGCCGAATGTGGGCAAATCGACCCTGATGAACCGCTTGGTAGGCGAAAGCCTGTCCATCATCAGCCCCAAAGCCCAGACGACCCGGCACCGCATCATGGGCATCCTGAATACCGACGATTACCAAATTGTCTACTCCGACACACCCGGAATACTTGAACCCAAGTATGCTCTTCACGAAGCGATGATGAACTACGTGAGGGTATCGCTGGAGGACGCCGATGTGATTCTCTTGGTCATTGAATACGGCGAACGTTATGATCCTTCTGCTCATGAGCGATTCAAGATTCTCGGAGTGCCCATTCTACTACTCGTTAACAAGGTTGACAAGGCCCCCAAGGCAGACCGGAAACAAGTGATTGAGTACTGGAAGAGCGTACTTCCGGCAAAAGAAGTCATCCCTGTATCAGCGCTGACGGGTGAAAACGTGGACAAGATTCTGCCGACATTGCTGAGTCTGCTGCCGGAACACCCTTCCTATTTTCCAAAGGAAGAGTTCACCAACCGCAGCGAACGTTTCTTTGCTGCCGAGATCATCCGCGAAAAGATCTTTTACAACTACAATCAGGAGATCCCCTATAGTACTGAGGTTGGCATTGAAGACTTCAAGGACGAAGAGAAGATTCTCCGTATCCGGGCGACATTGTTTGTCGAGCGTGACTCCCAGAAAGGGATATTGATCGGGAAGGCAGGCTCATCCCTTAAGAAAGTAGGCACCGAGGCAAGGGCGGATATGGAGCAATTTTTTCAGAAGAAGGTCTTCCTCGAGACCCACGTAAAAGTTGCCAAGGACTGGCGAAAACAGAAAGACAAACTCCGGCTTTTCGGGTATCTCGAATAGACCGTTGTCCCGTTCATTCGGGATGCAACCAATCCTTTAACTACCTTTGCAGCGCTTTTAGAAGAACGCATGTCCAACATTGTAGCTATTGTGGGTAGGCCAAACGTCGGGAAATCAACCTTTTTCAACCGGTTGATTGAAAAACGTGAAGCCATCATGGACGATATGCCGGGGGTTACCCGGGATCGGCATTACGGCTATGCGCAATGGACCGGGAAGTACTTTTCTGTGATTGACACCGGTGGTTATGTCATTGGCTCCGAAGACAAGTTCGAGTCACAAATCCGGCGCCAGGTAGAGATGGCGATTGAGGAGGCATCGGCCGTTATCTTCATGGTCGACTGCCGGGATGGATTGACGGGGTTTGACAAGGATTTTGCCAATATTATCCGTCAGTCAAAGAAGCCCGTCTTCGTGGCGGCAAACAAAGCCGATACACCCGACAAGAGTGTTCTGACCAGCGAGTTCTATGCGCTGAAACTCGGTGAGGTCTATCCGATCTCTGCGGAGAATGGCAGTGGCACTGGCGAACTGCTCGATGATCTGATCAAAGTATTTCCGCTTGAAGGTGTAGAGGATCCTGATGCGGGTATCCCCAAGATCGCCATCCTGGGAAGACCGAATGTAGGCAAGTCGTCGTTCCTTAATGTGCTGCTCGGCAAGGAGCGCAGCATCGTCACCGACGAGGCTGGAACAACGCGTGATGCCATTCATTCCCGGTACACGATGTTTGGCAAAGACTTTATTCTGATTGACACCGCCGGCATTCGTAAGAAAAGCAAAGTGCACGAAGACATTGAGTTCTATTCGGTGCTGCGTTCCCTCCGCGCGCTGGAAGACTGTGATGTGTGCATTGTGGTCATCGACGCCCAGCGGGGACTGGAATCCCAGGATGTTTCTATTATCGCGCTCGCCCACAAACAGGGCAAGGGTATCGTGGTGATGGTGAATAAGTGGGATCTGATTGAGAAAGACAGCAAGACGGCAGATGGTATTCGTAAGGAGATGCTCGAAAGTCTTGCCCCGATGACCTTTGTGCCCATCATTTTTGCCTCCGCCATTAACAAGCAGCGGATTTTTCAAGTGATTGAGAAGGCCGTTGAGGTGTATCAGAACAAGATCAAACGCATCCCGACTTCGCAGCTTAACGACGCCTTGCTTCCCGAGATCGTTCATTACCCGCCGCCGGCGACCAAGGGCAAGCACATTCAGATCAAGTACATCACCCAGGTAAATGCGGCTACGCCAACGTTTGCATTCTTCTGTAATCTGCCACAGTACATCCAGGAATCCTACCAACGATTTCTGGAGAACAAGCTCCGAGACAATTTTGATTTCACGGGAGTCCCTGTTAGGCTCTTTTTCCGGAAGAAATAGTGTTTCTGCCTTTTTGGGCTCCTAAGGCGCATTCGTCAAAAATATTCAGCTAGAATGCCCCAAATCTCAGAGAATCAGTTAATTTTGCAGCCTAATTCCTAAAACCTGTAAACTATGAAAAAAGTAATCGCACTGGTAATGGTATGCGGTTTTGCGCTTGCATTTGCATCTTGTGGCGGCGGTAGCACTTCTACGGAGTCTACTACTGACACGACTGCTGTTGCAGCCGACACTACTGCTGCTGCACCTGCCGACACAACCAAGACCGACACTACACAGATGAACTAATTGGTTGTTCGCTCAATCTTAACAAAGATTGAAACAAAAAAAGGCTTTAGATTTCTAAGGCCTTTTTGTTTTTCCATGCATTCCCAATCACTGTCTTCGGTCCTTGAAAAGCACGTCCCCGAAGGGGCAGTAGACTACTGTCTTCAATTGTGGCGGGAATACCCTTTTCATTTTACCCTACGCAAATCCCGAGTATCCAAGTTGGGCGATTTCTCCTGTCGACCGGGACGGGAGCCGAGAATCACCGTCAACGCAGACAGCCACCCGTACGTCTTTCTTATTACCTATGTGCATGAGGTTGCTCACCTACGCGTTCATCGCGAGCGTGGATGGAAAGCAGCGCCACATGGTAAGGAGTGGAAGATGGCTTTTCAACAACTTTTTGAGCCCCTGCTGAATGCAAGCATTTTTCCGGATAATGTGGAGCAAGCCCTACGGAAACACATGCGAAACCCAAGGGCTTCCAGTTTCGCCGATGCAACGCTCACCCGAGTACTCCGTCAGTACGATGAACGCTGCGTATCCCGTAT
>CAYMPU010000129.1:0-6668 GCA_964392375.1 uncultured Ohtaekwangia sp.
GCTCTGCATCATCCTCTCCACCTCGCGGTGATAGTCAAAGTAGATCATCCCCGAAGTCATGATCTTCATCGCCTTGCGCTGTACACGCAGGACGGCATTGTAGACGTCCTTCTGGCGTTTGGTAAATTTGCCACTGACAGGGATCGTCCTTGTCAAGTCGGCGTTGTAGTTCGCATACTCAGCCCCGGCATCCAGGAGCAGCAATTCGCCCTTGCCACATTTCTGATCGTTGTCGATGTAATGCAGAATAACATTGTTCTTGCCCGAAGCGATGATCGGGGTATAGGCATGACCACGCGATCCGTTTCGGATAAACTCGTGGGTATACTCCGCCTCCACTTCATATTCCATCACACCTGGCTTCACAAACTTCAGCACCCGGCGGAATGCCTTTTCGGTGATATCGCAGGCACGCTGCAACAATTTGATCTCCTGAGGCTGCTTGATCGTTCGCAGCTCGGCCATTATTGGCGCGAGGCGTTGGTAGGTGTGCAGCGGGTAGCGCGACTGACACCATTCGATGAAGCGGGCGTCGCGGGTCTGCACGGTGATTTCGGCACGGTAGTGTTCGTTGGTATTGAGGTACACGTTCTCAGACCCGCTCATCACCATCAAATGATGAAACATGCCTTCAAACTCCGACAGCCACATAACGTTCCGTACTCCGGAGATCGCCGTAGCCTCTGCTTTTGTGAATTTATGTCCATGCCATTTCTCCAAATGCTCGTTGGGTTCGCGCAGAAACAAGATCTCCCGCTTACCCTGATCCCGAAAGTCAGGACACAACAAAAGAATGGTTTCTTCCTGGTTGATGCCGGTCAGGTAAAACAAGTCGCTATTCTGGCGGAAGGGCAACGTTTCATCCGCCGTGGTGGGCATATTGTCGCTGGAATTGAGAACAACAAGCGCGTTGGGCTTGAGCGCCCGGGTCAGCCGTTTCCGGTTATTGACGAAGAGCGCAGAATCGATCGGGGAATACCGCATACCTGAGAGAATTAGTCAAGGCAAGTTAAACAAAAAACCCCCTGATCGCAGGGGGTCTTGGGGGTTGGTTGATGTTCGGTTAGTTGCTCTCGCCGGCAGGGTCGTTGACCTCATCAGTGTCCACATAGTTAATGAGGACGAAGGTCACCAGCAATCCGGAAAACACGCCTTCGAGGGCGACGATGAAGGCCGACATGTATTCGTTGAGGTAGTGGCCCATGGGCTCATTCTCCTTGATGGAGGCCAGCAAAGAAGGATCCACTTTCATGTAGATAAAAAGGAACACGGCAAAGGCAACGGACGCGATGGCACCGGTGGCTACGCCCGTGATCAATCCGCGGAAGTAGTTCATGTGGTCCTCATGCGTGTTCTTAAACTTCTTCAGCGCATAATAAATACCCACGACCAGGATGATCAGGTTGAACAGGCGGAGCTCGACATGGTGATGTTTGTCGATCACCTGCATGAGCAGGAAATAGACAATCAGTCCCACGGACGTCTTTAGGCCGTAGTTTTCCGGGATTCGGTTGGGATCGTTGAATAAACCCATAGGTATTGGTTAGGTTAAGTTTTTCGAATTTTTGGATTTTTTCTCACAAATCCAAGCGATGGCCCTAATTGCGGCTGCTCTCATGGTCGCGCGATACATACCGTTGCTGCTGCCATTGCTGCCACTCGGCTTTCCTGCGGTTAATTTCCTCTTCTGTCGGGCGGTAATCGATCAGGCGCTGGAGATCGGGCTGCCCTGCATCCACCCACGCCGTGTACCATAAGTCAGCAACCATCTTAACACTGGCCCGCATCTGGCGCTCCACCATACCATGGAGCAGCGCGTGGTATTTGCGGGCATAATCCTGCGAGTAGACCCGCACGGTTTGCTTGCCCCGTGACTCGTAGTTGTATTTGATGTTGCCGTGGTTGATCGATAAAATACGTTCCTCATTCAGCACCGAGTCTACCGCACGATGTGCCTGGTGCACGGCCTCCCAAGCCCGCTGTTGCACATCCTCTTCATACACCGCCTTTCCAACAAAGAAATTGTAGTCGCCGGAGAACAGTTCCACCAGCCGCGACTCCCAGAATCCGTGAATGCCGTGTTGACCGGTGAGCTGACCGTTATGGTTGCGGGTGGTGTGGAGGGGCACGTTGGCATCCGCGACATAGTGGCCCAGTTCGGCCGACCAGCGAAGAATCTTTTCAGGGTCATTGAGAAAGAAAGCCTCTTGAAGACGGTGGACCACTGTTGGAATGTACCAGGGCACAATCCCATGAGCCTGCAAGGTATCTTCACTGAGGCTGTCGACCGCCTGGCGCCAGTACTTTGGCAATCGAACAAAGGCACTGTCGCCATAACTATCGAGGTCGATGTAATGCCGGGGTGCCTCTTCCTTCACCGCATACCGCCGCCGGTCCGGGTTGACCGACGCCGACATGATGTAATCGATATGCCGTTTATAAAAGCCGATCATTTCCGGTGGGAGAGTAAATACCGCCAGCCGGTTGATGGATTCATGGCCAAAGAAGCCCCATCCGGGACTGCAGATTGCCGTCACTACCAAAAGTATTTTTACAGCTGGCTTCATGCGCTTACCTTGACTTCGAAAAGTATTAAAAGCATGAGACTGCATCTCACGATCATCGCGACGGTTTTCCTGACAATCGCTTCCGCCAAGGATCCCTATCCCCGCAACGAGGCGCTGGACGTGCAGCACTACACCTTCCGGCTGGAGCTGAACGACAGCACCAACGTCATCGCCGGAGAGGCACACATTACAATACTCTTCAAAAAAGCCATCAGCAGTTTTGCCCTTGACCTTTTGGGGAAGGGCTCGAAGAATTTCGGCATGACTGTTACTGTTGTGCAGTCGGGAGACAAAGACATTCCTTTCACCCATGAGCAGGGTCGCCTGACACTTTCGCTCGCGGCTCCGATTCCCGCCGGCGAGGAGCGTACGTTTGTAGTCCGTTATACCGGAATCCCTGAAGACGGGATGATCATCAGCAACAGTAAATTCGGAGACCGCACCTTCTTTGCCGACAATTGGCCCGACCGCGGGCATCAGTGGGTTCCGTGCATCGACCATCCTTCCGACAAGGCCACGGTTGACTTTGTGATCATTGCCCCCGACAAGTATCAGGTGGTGGCCACGGGCAGAAAACAGGAAGAAACCAACCTTCCCCGCGGTCAGCGCCTTACGCGATATACCGAGCGCATTCCAGTGGCTGTAAAAGTAATGGCTGTGGGTGTGGCTCGTTTTGCTGTTGAAGAAACTGCAGTGATCGACAACATCCCGCAGAGCACCTGGGTTTATCCTCAGAACCGTGATGCGGGGTTTCATGACTTCGCGGTGGGCACGAAGATCTTCGAGTACTTCCAGCGTGGCATCGGGCCATACGCCTACGAGAAGATGGCCCATGTGCAGTCGAGGACACGCTGGGGTGGACTGGAGAATGCGAGCAATATCTTTTATACCGAGAGCTCGGTCACCGGAAGTAACAAGCACGAAGGACTTATTGCCCATGAGATGGCCCACCAGTGGTTCGGCAACGCAGTCACCGAAGACGACTGGCATCATGTCTGGCTCAGTGAAGGGTTCGCCACATACTTTGCATCGCTCTACGCTGAACATGCCTACGGTGCTGAGCGGCTCATAACAGAAATGACGGCCGACCGCGACCAGATCATTAAATATTATCGAGGCAACAAGCGGCCAGTTATTGACACCACGATTGTGAAGATCGGCGAAGTGCTGAGCACCAACACCTACCAGAAGGGCGGGTGGGTGTTGCATATGCTCCGTAACAAGATTGGCGACGATGCTTTTTGGAAAGGCATTCGGATGTATTACCTCACCTTCAAGAACAAGAATGCGCTTACCGCCGATTTCCGGAAGATTATGGAGGAGGCCTCTGGAACCGATCTGAAGTCTTTTTTTCAGCAGTGGCTGTACCGGCCCGGGCATCCGGAGTTGACCGTAACGTGGACCTATTCCAATGGAGTGGTAACCGTAAACGTGCGTCAGAACCAAGCAGTACCTTTTACATTCCCTTTGGATATCAGGCTGAGGTTACACGATGGAACCCTTATCGAAAAATCGATGCTGGTTCCTGAAGCTTTGGAGCGGTTCACGATACCTTCGGGGGCAAAACCCGCAGAACTGGTTCTGGACCCCTTTTGCAGGCTCTTGTTTGAGGGCACTGTGCAGGGAAAATGAGGCAGCCCTTTGCAAATCCCGATTAAGGGTATATTTTTGCAGTCCTTTTTAAATAACACATGGCAAACCACAAATCAGCCGAAAAACGCATCCGGGCCAACGAAAAGAAGCGCGTACGTAACCGCTATCAGCATAAGACTACCCGCACCCAGGTGAAGAAACTGCTCACCACCACCAAGAAGGACGAGGCTCAGGCCCTCCTGAAGGAGGTTTCTTCCATGATTGACAAACTGGCCAAGAAGAACGTTATCCACTGGAAAAAAGCCGCTAACCAGAAGTCGAAGCTGACCAGGAAGGTCAATAGCCTCGCTTAATCCAGACCCACTCATTTTTCCCTTCTTTGCCCTTGGGTGAAGGAGGGTTTTTTTATGCCCAGTCAAAAATGATCAGGTTTTCCGCAAGCAAATCCTGATGTGGCCATGAGCACGATAGGATACTTTCGTGCATGCACATCCAGGATGGACGCCCCATACCGATAAAGCACTGGTCGCCGGAAGACAGGCCCAGGGAAAAGCTCCTGTTGAAGGGCACCTCTGCCCTTTCTGATGCTGAATTGATTGCCATCCTCATCGGCACCGGCTCCAGCAAACTCAGTGCCCTCGACCTGGCCAAGCGTATCCTCGATGGCGCAGAACACCAGTTGCACATGCTGGCTAAGATGACCGCCAAAGATCTTACCCGCATCAACGGCATTGGTCCCGCCAAAGCCATCACGATCGTGGCAGCACTTGAACTCGGGCGCCGGCGCAAAGAGACCGACATCCGTGAGAAGCCGAAGGTTGGGTCCTCGCGCGAAGCATACGATGTTATTTGTGGGGAGCTGATGGACCTTCCTCACGAGGAGTTTTGGGTGTTGCTGTTGAACCGTGCCAACCGGCTGATCCGTAAGCAGCGCGTGAGTGAAGGCGGTGTGAGCGGGACGGTGGCTGATCCGAAAGTCATCTATAAAACGGCCCTCGACCATTTGGCCAGCGGTATTATTGTCGTCCACAACCACCCTTCGGGTAACCGTACTGCCAGCCAGAGTGATATTGATCTCACCAAAAAACTTAAGGAGGCTGGAAAATTCCTTGAAATTCAAATGCTCGACCACCTTATCGTTTGTGGACCGAAGTATTTTAGTTTTGCAGATGAGGGCATGCTGTAGTGCCTCCGCCTTATGAAGACTTCACGAATCATTATTCTGGCAGGATTGGCCGCTATTGCGACGGTCTTCTACCTGTCTGTGTCCACCGGTCCAGACCCGGAACAGTACGCCGCTAAAATCAATGAAGAACGGAAGGAGAAGCATGCGTTCATGAAAGACGATGCAACATCGCCCTTGTTGCCAGAAGACCGGGATGGTTTTACGGAGCTGAAGTATTATGCGCCCGATATCCGCTACAACATTCTCGCTGATCTCGAGCCGGTCACCAACAAGCAAGTGAGGATGTTGACTACGAGCACCAACGAACAAACGCGCTATCTCGAATATGCGTGGGCAAAGTTCGAACTTGATGGTAAGGAGCATAAGCTGTTGATCCTCGAAGTGATGGATATGGGCCCCAACCGCGGCAAACTATTTCTGGCCTTTGCCGACGACACGAGTGCCGGAGAAACCTATGGTGGTGGCCGCTATCTTGATCTCAAGAAGATTGCTGCAGCCACAAGCATTGAGCTCGATTTCAACAAAGCGTACAATCCTTATTGCGCTTACAATGAGGGGTACTCATGTCCGCTACCTCCCACTGAAAATATTCTGAAGGTGGCGATTCGGGCGGGTGAGAAGAATTATAAGTAGAAGCTATCGTGCTAAATACCCTCCGTCGACCGGGTAATAGCTTCCGGTAACGAAGGATGCCTTGGCGCTCGCGAGCCAGTAAATCAGTTCGGCAACCTCCTCGCTCTTGCCGAGGCGTCCACTTGCATGAAGTGACACCAGCTGTTTCTTCATCTCTGCATCCAGGGCATTGAGCATGGGCGTCTCGATGAACCCGGGGCCCACCGCATTGACGCGAATACCTTGCGCTGAATATTCCAGCGCTGCTGTCTGGGTAAGGCCAACCACGCCATGTTTTGCGGCGGTATAGCCGGCAGAACCCGCAAAGCCTACCGAACCCAATATGGATGAAACGTTTACTATGCTGCCGCTGCCGTTCTTCAGCATTGCAGCGATCTGGTACTTCATGCCATAGAAGAGGCTGTTCAAATTGACATTGATCACCTTCTGCCAGCCTTCAATACTCATGTCGCTCACGGGATTTTGCTCGCCGCCGATGCCTGCATTATTGACGGCAACATCCAGCTTGCCATAGGTTTTCAAAGTGAAATTGACCAGTGCCTCCATTTCCTCGGGGCGGGAAACATCCGTCTTGAAGAAGGAAGCTTTCCCCCCAGCGGCTATGAGGCTATCCGTCGTTGCTTTTCCCTCAGCCTCCTGGATATCGGAGACGACGACATTGGCACCCTCTCGTGCAAACAATGCTGCAG
>CAYMPU010000130.1:0-7063 GCA_964392375.1 uncultured Ohtaekwangia sp.
GGGGAAATAGGATTCCGTAGCGGACATACTCGAAAAGCCATCAGCAGCTAATTGGGGGAGCTTAGCCTTGATCATGCTGGGACACGTGAGCGAATCTGGTACTTTGAAGTTACCTAGCCAGCAACCAAAGTTGTTAAGACCTGTGTTTCGCAATGGCCAGGTCCTGAACCACGGAAACTTAATGTCAGGATCTTTAAGCGCAATCTTGGTGGGGACGCCGTTCTTCGGAAGAATCTCTTTCGGGTTCTTGCCGATCCTAATTTCAACCACCTGATCATCCCATTCCCATGACGTCGGGTTGGTGATGCTGGCGGCAGCGAGTTGCCATTCTTTAATGGACGGCAGACGGAACTGTACTTTCTTGAACTTTCGGCCTTCCGTGTGATTGTACTGATCGGTCAGCCACTGGCAGTAGGCGAGAGCCGATTCATAGCTCACGTGCACGGCCGGGTAGTTCGAATAGTGCCTGTTCTTTTTGGTTGCCGGGCGATCTGCAGAGTAATTCCTCATCATCGACAAGGCGGGTTCCGTCAGCTCACGGAAGTCAAAAGTATACGCATCGTGCAAGTCGTTCAGTTTATTCGCCTTCAGGTAATTGAGAAAGCGATTGTATTGCTCATTGGTTACCTCCGACTCCTGCGCCCAGAGCTTATCCGTAAACAACCTGAATTTGCCATCGATACTCCGTATGTCCATGCTGAAAGGAAAGTAGGGCACGGATTCATCGGGACCATCAACGAGATACCGGGCGATCGCTTCTTCCTTATCGCGATCGCGTGCAATTGTTTCCATGAGAAAGCGTAGTTCTCGAGCCTTATCCTGGTTACCCTCTTTCATGTAGGATTCATACAATAATATCATCGGCACGAGGTAGTTGGCACTGAGCACTTTCCCACTTGCATCCGATGACTCACCGTTGAAATCCACTTTTAAGTAATCCATAAGAAATTCCTTTTCGAGGTTCTTCCGGATTACCGATACGTTATCTACGTTGGTGAGGCTGTGTAATGAGGCTAATCCAACAACATACAGTGATTCCATCATCGAAGACAGGTTGTCTTTGCCCAGCGTAAGGGCGTAATAGAACTTACGATTCTGGTTGCTTTGCGGCAAGGATGCGCAAAGGGTCTTTTTCAAATTCTCTGCGTTCAGCGGACCTGGTAGCGCAATACCCACCGACAGGAACTTCTTCTCCATGTAGTCCTGATGCGTGAGCATGTCCAGATCGAGAATACTGACATCCTTGCGAATCTGCAATACATCTTGTAGAACGTACAGAGGAATTGTTGTGCTTTCCCCTTCGGTAATCAGCACGGCAGACGGCTCAACCGACATAAGCACATTGTAGCTGTAGCTGAGAAGGCTTGACGATATCTGGGCATTGTTCGACAGCAGACCGCTAAACAATTCCCGCTTTTCCTTATCCATCGTAAACTCCGACGTGCGTTGCAACAGTCCGTAAGCATCTGCGCGCGATGCATCCATCTGATAGGCTTTGTTGAGAAAGGGTTGTGCCGATGGTTTATATCCTTCATTCCATCCCTTGACCACCTGCCACTCATACGAGTCGGGCACGGCTGCAGTCATCTCCGCAACAATGCGCTGCAACTCCTGCCCGGTTTGCTGGCCATATACTGCTGCGGCGTAGTAGTTCAACCACGCCCCGGCATTGGTACGGTTACGTGCCGTCTCCTCCTGCCAGTTCTCCGCCTGCTGCTGGTAGTAAGCTACCGGTTTGAGGACCATGGTTTTGGGAAGGATTCTTTCGGGACTGGCGAGGCATTGGGCATTAGCCCAGACAAGCAGGATTAAAGCTAGTTTGACATACGATATTGACTTGTGGATAAGCATAGGCGTGGCATCTGATTTGATGTCAGTACACGCGAAAGGCTGGATCGTTCAGTTAAAAAGCAATCTCCCATCCAGCAATCCTTTAATCAAGTGAATCAAGGTCCTACATTGGTGGATAATTCTGCCCGATGCCAACCCCCAACATTAGAATCAATGACCAGGAACACAAGATCCACCCTTTACGCGTCCACGACCTGCTTTTCGACTTTGAATTGGAGGATGTATGGCGCGCTCCGGTCACCTTGGAAGCTGAACACAGCCTCCGGTTGTTCATGGATCAGTTTTCCGTTGGCGAGGGCAAATTGATCCACAAGGGTCTGGCCGGGTTCCTTTTTAAATTTCGCCTAGCACTGGGAAAGTTGTTGGACTGGGATAAAAAGGTAAACCATGATCACCTTGTCCCCGGAAGTATTCGCCACCGCTATGCGCAACAGGAGAACAAAACATTCGATGACCTTCCGCCACCGGGCTTAGGAAGTTTTCTCCCCGTCTATAATTTGGAGAATGAATCACTCTCTGAAATTGAGAATGCGACGGTTCATGCCGCCCTTCACTTTAGCCGTGTTCCTTCGGGGCCGGGGACATGGACGATTAACATGGCTGTGTATGTAAGACCTAAAGGCTGGCTGGGGAGGGTGTATATGCTGCTCATCAAACCCTTTCGTCATTGGATTGTCTATCCTGCACTCATGCGCTCGGCCAGGATGAATTGGGATATGTTTCTCCGCTCTGCATCTGCACGTTGTTCTGCTGGGCTGCCGCCACACGGCCACTGATAATGGAAATGAACACGACATTGTCGATGCCCAGTACAATTTCTAGAAGGGTAAGCGTAATTAAACTGACGATGATTTCCGTAGAGAAGAATTCCATAGCAGTGATCTAGTCACTTGTTCTTCTTCTGAATATCATGCACGTCCCTGACGAAATTGGAGATCTTGACATCCGCTTCCGGGCCATAGGCATCGATCAGCGTTCCCTTCCGTATTTCTTTCACCGCTTGAAAAGCCCGCTCAGGGCACCGCTCACAACCTCCCTATAGTTCCCGCCAATGGGTAAAGGGGTGCCGGAGACGTCCACTTCCTGGTTGTTGTACGCCGTGATTTTGGAAAGGGCAATGATGAATGACCTGTGGATGCGTAGAAACTGATGGGGGTTGAGTTCTCCCTCCAATTTGCTCAATGCATACTTGGAGAAATGGGATGCTGTCTTCGTCTGAATCTTGATGTACTCCTTCTGACTTTCGATATACAGGATCTCGTCGACGGGGATCAGGAGCATCTTCTTGTCACTGTAAACAGAAACAACATCCTTTCGTGGCGATGGCGGCGTGGTCTGTACTTTGTTGACGGCTTGCAGAAAGCGTTTAAACGCGATGGGCTTCAACAGATAATCAACCACACTATGCTCGTAACTCTTTAACGCGTACTCATGGTACGCTGTCGTCAGGATCACGCGGGGTGGATGGGCAAGGGTCTCCAGAAATTCCAGTCCCTTAAGGCCAGGCAGGTGGATGTCGAGAAATAAAAGATCGATTGGTTCACGGCCAAGTACGTCCATGGCCTGGAGCGCATCGGAACACGTGGCCATAAGCTGCAAGGCGGGTACCTGGCTGATATAGTCGACCAGCACGTCGACGGCCAGAGGTTCATCCTCGATAATGATGCAGCGAATCATGCGTTTGCCGATAATCGGATTTTCAGCATTACAACAAACCGGCCGGCCTCCGTACGTATCTCCAGCGTGTGGCCGGGGTACAACAAGTTGAGCTGACGTTTGATATTCTCCATGCCGATGCGTGCAGGTTCTTTTGAAACGCGTTCCAGACCAATCGGGTTGCTGATCTCGGCTGTAAGAAGGGAACTTTTCAACGTCACGGCGATGCGGATATCGATATCCGTGCGCGACTCCCCGGCGCCGTGCTTGAAGGCGTTCTCGACGAAGTGAATGAGCAGTAGGGGCGCAATGGGTGTCTCCGGGTCGTCAATGTCGGTCACCCACTTCACCTGCAGTCGGTCGGAGTATCGCAGCTTCTCCAGCTCAATGTAGTCTTCGATGATCTTGAGTTCGGCCTTCAGGGGAATGGACGCAGCCGAGGCCTCGTACAGCATGAAGCGCATCATGGTGGCGAGTTTCATAACAGACTCGGCCGTTTGCTCCGAGCCCTTCCGCGCAAGCGAGTAGATGTTGTTCAGGGTATTGAACAGGAAGTGGGGGTTGAGTTGACCTTTGAGGTACTTCAGCTCCGCTTCGGTCTTCTCCTTCTCCCATTGTGCTTTGCGCAGTTCCAGCTGGTATTGCTTTCTGAACAACCGAATGGCCAGCGCAACGCCCACCACAAAGAGCAACGTAAAGAAGTAATATACCAGGCTGGCAATGCCAAAACCTGCTGCCTTGGACTCCACCTGCCAGATCAAAGGCAAAACGATCCGGGTATTGATGATGAACATCCCGTAAGCGCCAATGACAAAAGCAACGGCCAGAGCCCCCACCACAGGTAGCCGTGACCAGCGACCCTCCAGGTACTTGTCGGTGAAATAGAAACTACCGTACACCAAAGGCACCTTGACGATCAGAAAGGAAACCTGTACCAGTACCAATGTTTGAAAAACATCCCACGTCACCGGTGTGTCGCCGGAATAATTAAGAACCGCCTTGAAAAAAACATAGGCAGCCCAGAACAGGAGATGGTTTCGTAACCGGGTGGACATATTGGGTGAGACAAAGGTAGTGTAAGTGCGTTAACCGGCTACCAGCATTGGTTGACGGAATTACTGTTTCCATTGACGGTGCCGGGGTGTCGGTAGGGTTGATGTACACTTTTCATTCAGTAGAGAGTTATTGCAGGTGAATCTCTTGACTATGAAACAACTTCTCATCCTGCTGGTACTTGTGTTCACCGCTTGCAGCTCCAATGACCCGGGTGTTAGTCCGCCGGTCATTACGACCGCAGAACCCACGGACATCACTTTTACATCGGCTACCATTACGGCAACCATTGAATCGGCGCAGCCAGATCAGATCACGGTGCGAGGCGTTTGCTGGGCACGAAACCCTGCTCCAGAACTGGATAAGCTCTCCAGCAAGACTGAAGATGGCGCCGGTGCTGGAACCTTCACAACCTCACTGACTGGACTTAATCCGAACAAGTATTATGTACGAGCCTATGCCAAGGTTCGGGGGCAGGTATTTTACGGCAACGAAGTGACACTTGACATTAGTGCCCTCGTGCCAGCCATTACTACGACGAAAAAGGCCTACATCGACAACAGTTCCCTGGAAGTGGAGACGGCGGTGACGTACACACATTCATTGCCAATTACTGAAAAGGGTATTTGCTGGAGCACCACAAACAACCCCACCATTACTACGGCCGCCAAGGTGATTAACGCCGGAACCGATCTGACGTTCTTACAGGTGATCACTTCACTTTCACCGTGGACAGCTTACTACGTCAGAGGATATGCCATTACCGATTTGGGTGTGTTCTATGGCAACTCTATTCAGGTCATCATACTGCCGCCTGTGAGCTACGGAAGTATCACCGACATCGACGGAAACACCTATCCAACCACTCAGATCGGTTCGAAGGTTTGGATGGCAGAGAATCTTAAAGTTACGCGGTACAATGACGGAACCACCCTTAATGCCTCGGGTTCCCAGGATGAGTTCAAGAATGCAGGCTCAGGTTCATACATTCCATACGGAGGTTCAGCAGGAAGTTTGGCCGCCTATGGATACCTGTACAATGGATACGTCGTTACCAGCGCCAAAAACGTCTGCATGACGGGCTGGCATTTGCCTTCGCCTTCCGAATGGTCGCAACTGGCCGCCAACCTCGGGGGCATGGACACAGCAGGCGGTCGCATGAAGGAGGTCTCCAACCTGTGGTCATCACCCAATGTGGCTGCCGACAACGAGAGCGGGTTCAGCGCCTTGCCCGGAGGATCCTATTGTCGCGTCTGCCTGAGTAACACGGGCATCTTTGCCGACGAGGGTACGGATGGCTATTGGTGGAGTTCCACACCAAACACGTTCTATTATGTGACCAACGATCTTGCCAGTATGCGCACGAAAAGTACAGCGCATGTTAATGACGGTCTGTCCATTCGGTGCGTGAAGGATTAGCGTTCGACACTACTTCGCAGTAGCCAAATCTGGGTTAAAAGCACACAGGCTCAGGAAGGTCGAATGACTGGGTAGAGCCATTGCCAATGTGGATGATCCATGATGCTTCAAAAGTCGACGCCCATCATCAAGAATGAATTGTGAACGCTCCCGTCACTTGCAGGAGTAAGAAATGCCATCCTTGCTCATCGATTATGGTACTGGAATTGTTCCTTTGAAACCCAAATTGCCCTATTACGCCCTTATGGTGATGTCCATCATCAATCCAAAAGGCAGCAATCATTGAAGGCAGCAACAAGACTCACTATCCTTACTACATGGTGGAGAAGTTCTTCTCCACATTTCTGGAAAATGCAACAGTTCGTCACGGGCTACTCGATCAATGGTTCATCACGGCAATGGAATTCTTGTAACAATCGCAAAGCCCATCATCCGACTCGGGCGGACAGTCAAGCCTGGCCTGTTAACACTATCTCTATTTGCATTACTCGTGGCAAGCGTTACAGCTGGTCATTTACAAATTCATTCCAGGGCAGCTACACCTCGGTTTCTGGCAACGGGACCACCACCACCAAGTCTGGTAATAGTGAGTCGATATTGACCGATGACTTCAACAACCAGTTTAACCTCGTCTTTGGTTTGGGACCTGCGATACCCATTGGGAAGCATCTGATGCTTCGGGGCCATCTTTCTGCGGTAGTAGTGGTTCGGGGTATTTATGATTCGGGGGTGACGGCAACCAACCTTATCTACATTAATACCGGCGCACCGGCCCCCGATGACACTGACGTTGATTTGCATTACTTTCCGTTTGTATCGTACGGATTCTCCTTACGGTACACCTTTGCTGGCCGGCCGTAGGCGTGCTGAACGACGAGCGCACCGCCCGTGTGATCCGGTGGCGCCGGTGGGTTGGCCGTCAGCTCGAGGATGCGGTCGAGGCCTGGCGCGCCGACGACGGTGATGTGGCCGGGGTCGATGCCCGCCCGGGCGAGCCGCCGCGCTGACTCGCGCGTGGCGGGCAGGTGGACCGTGGCCAGCCGGGCGATGGCTCCGCGGAGCGCGTCGTCGAAGTCGCCCGCGC
>CAYMPU010000131.1:0-50643 GCA_964392375.1 uncultured Ohtaekwangia sp.
CGGTTCATCATTGCGGTACAAGACTATGTGAAGTACTCGGGAGACACATCACTGATCAAAGAACTATATCCAGCGGTGATCCATAGCATCGAGGGCGCCCTCAAGAACTGGGTGGACAACAAAGGCTATCTGTTGCACGAAGACAACGAGACGTGGATGGACGCCCGCGATGCAAACCTGGTATCCTACTCGCCCCGTGGCACCCGCGCGAACGATATTCAGGCCCTGTGGTACCATCAACTGTGTGCGGGCGCCTATTTCGCAGCGTACATGGACGATACTGGCAACAAGACCAAGTGGACTGCACTGGCTGATAAACTGAAAGCGAATTTTCAGAAGGACTACCAGGATACCGACCACGACGTTCTGGCCGATCGATTGACAAAAGAAGACAAACCGGATTTCACCCTCCGTCCCAACCAGTTGTTTGCGCTCGACATGATCGACGACACAACTCGCAGGGCAAAGATTCTGAGAAAAGCCTGGGAAGAACTGGTTTATCCCTGGGGAGTTTCCACACTGGATCGGCACCACCCCTTCTTCCACCCTTTCCACCTCACACCCGAGTATCACAAAGACGCAGCCTATCACAACGGCGCCATCTGGCCATGGCTCAACGGCATTGCCATGCAGCGGATGATTGAATTCGGCCAGACTGAAACCGCCTATGCCCTCTTCAAGAATATGAATCGCCAGGCGCTATCGCGCGGTGTGGTCGGAGGACTCAGCGAGAACCTCGATGCGTATCCCCGCGACGGACAATCACTCCCTAAACTGACGGGCACCTACCTGCAGGCATGGTCAAATTCTGAACAGCTTCGCATATGGAACCAGTGGTTTCTTGGCATCCGTCCTGACCTGACCAACAACGCTGTTACGCTGGCCCCACGATTACCGGAAGAAATAACTGACCTGGAATACCGCTCGCTGATTGGCGAGAGCAATATCTCGGATGTGTACAAAAGGACCACGACAGCGGCAACCCATACCTATCGCTTCAACAATCTGCGCCATCTCGCGGTCAGCGTCGATATCTATCCCTATGAAATCGCCAGATTCAACATCAGACCTCGGTGCACATTGGAAGTCAAACAAACAGCAGAGTCCTTGACGCTGATACTTCGCGAGCGTGGAAACATTATCAAAACGGTTACGCCCAAGAAGTCTGAGCATCAAATCAAACAAAAGGAAGGCTATGACCAAGTGCTGCGTGGGGTCAAGTTTGTGGAGCCTTTGGAGTTGAAGAGTCATCCTGTGATGAATCCATTGCCGTAACGCGAAGGGTTTCCCGCAGATGAACGCAGAATCAACCGCAGATTCTCGCAGATCAATGCATACCGCCAGTCCATCGGGTACTTTTTCGAATATCTCTTGGTCCTAACCCTTGACTAGGCCTGACTAGAATCACCTCACACCCGCAACCGCCATCATTTGGCTTTGGGGCAATGATGTGCATCTTGTGACAGGGTCATTCTCCACATTTCTGGAGGGTTAATGGCCCATTCACGCTAAACAAACACTATGGACACCACAAACACCATCGTTTCCCTTCCCCGTATTGGCGACAGGGCACCCGAGTTCAAAGCAATAACGACCCAGGGCAATATCAACTTTCCCGCCGATTACGCAGGGAAGTGGGTCATCCTCTTCAGTCACCCAGCCGACTTCACTCCGGTTTGCACATCCGAGTTCATGACCTTCGCTACCATGCAGGATGAATTTGCCGTATGGAACACCCAGTTGGTGGGCTTGTCGGTTGACGGACTTTATAGCCATATCGCGTGGCTGCGGACCATCAAGGAAAAAATCGAATTCAAGGGAATGAAGAATGTCGAGGTAAAATTCCCCCTGATCGAGGACATCACGATGGAGGTAGCTAAGAAATACGGCATGATCCAACCCGGCGAAAGCAGTACCAAAGCCGTCCGTGCCGTTTTCTTCATCGACCCCAAAGGCGTTATCCGGGCCATGCTGTACTATCCGTTGTCACTCGGCAGAAACTTCGCTGAATTGAAGCGGGTGATCATTGCCCTACAGACGGCTGACACCTACAGCATAGCCACCCCAGCCGACTGGCAACCCGGCGACGACGTTATCGTACCACCGGCAGGTTCCTGTGGCGTTGCCAAAGAACGTATGGAAGCCAAAACACCTGACGTTACGTGCTACGACTGGTTCTTCTGCACGAAGAAGTTGTCACTGGAACAAGTCAATAAAGTCAGCGAAGGCAAGAAAAGCTAGCCGATCGATTTTACTCCCATGCTTCGGGAGTCACCGCAGGGACGAAGAGGGCTATCCTTCTTCGCCCTGCGGTTAGATTTTTCGATTAGCACATCCTCAGCCCTCCTCTCAAATCATTTAATGAATTGTACCTATATTCGACTGTGAATACAGTCTACTGAGATATTATTAGCCATACCCATGAGAAAACTCGCTTGCGTACTTTCCGGACTCTTCCTTCTATTCGGATGCCAACCTTCGGGCGTCGTCTTTGAAGGTGCCCTTTGCATCCAGAACATCACTACGATTGATCCTACCGACGGTCAAAAGGAAAATCAGACCGTGATCATCAAAGACGGCAAGATCCAAAAGATCGCTCCCACGGCGGAACTCAAACTTTCTCCTGCTAATCAAATCATAGATGGAAGTGGTAAATACCTGATTCCCGGGTTATGGGATTCTCATGTCCACTTTGCCTACATCGAAGCACTCGCGCCGAGCATGTTTGACATGTTCCTGACGTATGGCATCACCGGCGTGCGCGATACCGGAGGCGAGATTTCTTTTGTACGGCAATGGAAAGATGCAGCACTGGCAAATCCCACCGGCGCACCCCGTGTGATGATTGCCGGCCCCCTGCTCGACGGTATGCCCAATGTGTATGATGGCGGCGATCCCGGTCATCCACCTCTTTCTGTGGGTTCGGGCTCCGTTGAGGCCGTGGCCGCACTTATCGGAAAACTGGACAGCATCGGCGTCGACTTCCTCAAAGGCTACGAGATGCTCACCCCCGAACAGTTTACGATGGTCATGAAAATTGCCAAAGAGAAGGGATACAAAGTCACCGGCCATGTGCCCCTCAGCATGGATGTCACCAGCGCCTCCAACGCCGGACTCAACAGTATGGAACATATGCGGAATCTGGAACTCTCATGTGCATCCAACGCCGATGAACTACTGAAACAGCGAAAGGCGATGTTGACAAATGGCAAGAACAAAACCGGAGGTGAGCTCCGCTCAAGCATCCACACTGCCCAGCGCGAAACGGCCGTAAAGAACTACGACGAAAAGAAAGCAGACGAAATCATTCAGACGCTGCTCAGAAATCAAACCTGGCAAATCCCAACGCTTGCCCTGAACACTGGACAAACGCGCAATCCCTACGGACAGCCCGAGTGGCAGGAAAGTTTTGAGCTCTTACCAGACACTATTCGGGATGAATGGAAAGGCGAACTCGACGGAGTCAGGAACATCGAGGTGCCACCTTTCCGCCAGCAATACACGCAGTGGATGCTCAACATGGCGGGAAAACTTCACAAAGCCGGCGTACCGATGATGGCAGGTACGGATACACCGATTGGTTTCCTGACACCTGGACTGAGTCTCCATGAAGAGCTTATTGTTTTGGTCGAATCCGGACTCACACCAGCCGAAGCGCTGAAGGCAGCGACACTAAATCCCGCACGCTACTTCAACATGGAAAGTGAATTGGGTTCCATCAAGGAAACCATGTGGGCCGATCTGGTCATCCTCACTGCGAATCCGCTGGAGAATATAAAAAACACGCAGCGCATCGATGCGGTGGTGAAGCAGGGGAAGTACTATGATCAGCAGGCCTTGACTGAAATCCGGAAGCGTTTAAGAGAAAATTAAGCTCGGTCAATAGGAACGTCAACTAAACCAATCGATTGGGCTCAGGACGGTGATCGTTGAACGCCAGGCCCACCTCATGCTACCGAATAAATCGGGATAACGACAATCCAGAACGCATTTAACAAATCGTCAAGCCAACCTTTACCGAATTCGCCCGTTCAAAGTATACATTTAGGAATCTTGATAGATGAAAGGCACTTCCTTAGGCGAGTTTGAAGAAATCGTACTGCTGTCGGTAGCCATACTTGGAGACCATGCCTATGGCGTCTCCATCAAGGAAGAGATTAATCATCGTCTTCAGCGCTATCCAAGCATCGGGGCATTGCATGCAGCCCTCAACCGGTTAGAGGACAAGGGATTTTTGAAGTCGGAGGAGAGTGAGAGTACTCCAGAACGCGGCGGTCGCCGGAAACTGCACTTCTACATCACCAAATCGGGTATACGAACCCTGGAGAAATCGAGGGACTTGCGCAACAGTATGTGGAATGACATACCTGCGCTTACACTGCAAACGAAGAAAGGATGAGCCTGATTCCACAACCTCCCCGATTTCCAACCTGGCTCCTGGAACAGTTGGGCTCCGGAAGAGCGCACTCCAATCTGTTGGGTGATCTCCACGAGCTTTACCACCAGCGCGCTTCGAAACAGGGGAAGACAAAGGCTCATATTCAATACTGGGCAGATGCCTTGAGCATCATTTTCTATCGGGCTATACGAACGCCGAACAAACAGACAACTTCAATCCATACCATGGGACTAATCACTAACTACCTCAAGATTGCCGGAAGAAATCTTGTTCGCCAAAAAGCACATACAGCGATTAACCTAATCGGATTGTCGATTGGTATCGCGTTTAGCTTGCTCATCTATTTATTTGTTGCTCATGAAGTGAGTTACGATACATTTCACACCAAGGCAGACCGGATATACCTCCTCCCCATGAAATGGCACTTCAATGGCACCGGCATGCCCACGGGAGCCAATTGCAGTGTCGGGGGTCCTTTTGCCAAGCACGTGTTCGCCGATGTAGAAGAGTACGCGCGCATTGCCATGCGGTCCATGTCATTCAAGAAAGATGAGGAAGTCATCAAGGAGACCGATGTCTACTATGCCGACTCCGCATTCTTTCGAATATTCAGCTACCCGCTCCTTGAAGGTGATCCGGACCGCGCGTTAGCTGAGCCAAACTCAATTGTACTCACGCGGGCAAATGCAGAAAAATATTTCGGTGAGAACTGGAGAGGGCGCAATGTCCTCGATAGAACGATGATTGGCAGCGATGGCAAGCTCTACAAGATCACCGGAGTGACTGAAGATATTCCATCCAATTCCCATCTGCGTTTCAACTTCATTGTTTCTTTCAGCACCTTACCTACATCCCGCAAACAGCCGGGTTGGGATAACAGTGAATTCTATACCTACGTGCTGCTCTCTCCGAACGCCGATACGAAGAAAATGGTCAGCGAGTTCCCCGCCAGACTCAATGCAACTTTTGGGGAGAAGACCAGCGAAACAATTGAATTGGACCTGGTTCCTTTAAGGGATGTCTATCTGCACAACACCCAATACAAAGTTCCCAATACCAGCAACGTGATCTACGTACAGGTGTTTTCAATCATCGCCATGTTGATCCTCCTTATTGCCACCGTGAATTATGTCAACCTGGCGACCGCACGGTCTGTGGAGCGCGCTCTTGAAGTAGGTGTAAGAAAAGTGATGGGCGCTGTGCGTTCCCAGCTGTTCTACCAGTTTCTCAGCGAGTCCTTCTTACTCACTACCCTCGCACTCATCTTTGCCTTCTTCCTTGCACGCCTTGCCCTTCCGGTGTTTGGTCTCTTCACGGGTAAGACGCTTGACTTCAGCGCCGTTGTTGAGCCTCAGAGTATCATTCTTATTCTTTCGGCGAGCCTTGTCATCAGTCTTCTGTCTGGACTCTATCCCGCAGCATTTGTTTCCAGCTACCTGCCTGTGAAAGTGCTGAAGGGGAAACTACGTGATTCACCGTTCGGGATTCGAATGCGCAGTGCGCTGGTTGTCGGACAGTTCCTCATTTCCATCATATTGATCATTTGCACATTAACCGTTTCAGACCAGATACATTTCATTCAGAGCAAGAGTTCAGGGTTTGACCGCGGCCAACTGGTTTCCCTCGCTCTTGACAGCATCTCACGAGTTCGCCTGGGACCCCTTAAGTCTCGACTGGCCAGTGAGAACAGCACCGAATCCACGACCGCAACGTACCAACTCCCTTTCAACATCACCCATCAGACCGCCCTCAGCCTGAAGAATGAAACCGATGCAGAGCGCAAACTGATGAGCGCGGTGTGTGTAGATTCCGACTTTGCAAGTGCTATTGGACTTTCATTGGTCTCTGGAAGAGGTATGACGCCAGGAATAGAGAATTCGTCAGATACCTGGGAAATTCTACTCAATGAGTCAGCCGCCGCCTTTCTAGGCTGGTCTGCAGAAGAAGCCGTGGGCAAGGAATTGCGTGTGTGGCAAACGGAGGGTGTGGTGATTGGCGTAGTTAAGGATTTTCACTTTTCCTCGTTACATAACCCTATTGCTCCACTGGTTATTTTCTCAGGAATGGGCGCTCATAACTACAACAGCCTTCTGGTTAAAACTTCAGGCTCTCCGGAAGAAATTCGTAGCTCCTTGGAATCCACATGGAAAAGTATCAATCCTGACTCACCCTTTATTCTCAATTTCCTGAATGATCAGTACGAGGCGCTTTATGACAAGGAAAAGCAATTGAGCAACATCATCAATGTTTTTGCAGTACTGGCCATTTTCATCTCCTTCCTGGGACTTTTCGGCCTTGCATCCTATTCCATTGTTCAACGAACAAAAGAATTGGGCATTCGCAAGGTACTGGGAGCCTCACTGAACAATCTGCTTACCCTCGTGTCCGGGAATTTCGTTCGCCTCATACTGGTGGCCTTCATTTTCGCCGCCCCCGTAAGCTGGTACATCATGGAGCAATGGCTGCAGGGCTTCGCATACCACACCGTAATGGATTGGCGAATTGTGCTACTATCGGGCGTAGCCGCCATCGGCCTCGTTATAGTAACCATCATGTATCACACCATTGAAGTCGTCAAACTTAATCCTACTGAGACACTGCGTAACCAGTAATCTATCCGCTGCCTCATAGCGCGAGTTTGGCGTAGCCCAAATTCAACCTGCTACTTTTGGGTCCATAGTTCGGGAGTAACCGAATCAGGGAATTCCTTTGTATTTTTGTGCCTCCTTTTTTGAAAACCAATGATTTCAGCCAATAACCTCTCTCTCCAGTTCGGAAAACGCGTTTTGTTCGACGAAGTCAACATCAAGTTCGTCAACGGGAACTGCTATGGGGTTATTGGTGCCAATGGGGCCGGGAAATCAACGTTCCTGAAGATTCTGGCCGGGGATATCGACCCTACACGTGGAAATGTAACCATTGACACAGGAAAACGGATGGCCGTTCTGCGCCAGAACCACTATGCTTTTGATGAAGTCAGCGTGCTGGATACCGTAATGATGGGCCACGGCAAGCTGTGGAGCATCATGAAAGAGAAGGATGATATCTACGCACGGCCGGACTTCTCCGAAGCCGATGGTATTCGCGCCTCCGAACTGGAACACGACTTCTCTGAAATGAATGGCTGGAATGCCCAATCCGACGCTGCTGCCCT
The DNA here is from genome assembly GCA_964392375.1 of uncultured Ohtaekwangia sp. GTDB lineage: Bacteria > Bacteroidota > Bacteroidia > Cytophagales > Cyclobacteriaceae > ELB16-189. The sequence goes on from CAYMPU010000131.1 coordinate 7,554, forward strand.
TCTCAGCGGTTTGGGCATCGCTGAGGAAGACCACTTCAAACTGCTTAAGGAACTCAGCGGTAACCTCAAGGTGCGCGTGCTCCTCGCACAGGCCATCTTCGGCAACCCTGATATCCTCATCCTCGATGAACCTACCAACGACCTCGATCTCAAGACCGTTGGGTGGCTGGAGGATTTCCTGCTGGAATTCAAGAACACCGTGATCGTTGTTTCGCACGATCGTCACTTCCTCGATACGGTGTGCACACACATTGTAGACATCGACTACAGTGCCATCAAGTTGTACACCGGCAACTATTCCTTCTGGTATCAATCCAGTCAATTGGCCCTGACGCAACGTAACTCCGCCAACCGCAAGGCAGAAGACAAGAAAAAAGAACTCATGGAGTTCATTGCCCGCTTCAGCGCCAACGCGTCGAAGTCACGGCAGGCAACAAGCCGGCGCAAACTCCTGGAGAAGATCAACGTTGACGACATCCAGCCATCGACACGCCGATACCCGGCCATCATCTTTCAGCAGAACCGCACGGCCGGCGATCAGGTACTGCACATCGAAGACCTTGGCTGTACCGTCGGCGACAATAGGCTATTCAAGAACTTCGAATTATTCGTGAACAAAGGTGACAAGATAGCCTTCCTCAGCAAAGACAGTCTCGCCATCACTACATTGTTTCAGGTTCTTGCCGGTGAGCGGAAACCCGATATCGGCAAGTTTACGTTTGGCCAGACGATTACTCCAGCCTATCTCCCTGTCAACAATGAAGCCTATTTCAAATCCGACGACAACCTGATCGATTGGCTGCGGCAGTTTTCCACAGAGGAGAACAAGGATGAAGTGTATGTCCGTGGCTTTCTGGGTAAGATGCTATTCTCCGGTGAAGAGGTATTTAAGAAGTGCTCTGTCCTTTCCGGTGGCGAGAAGATGCGCTGCATGATTTCCCGCGTGATGCTGGCCGGCGCAAACCTGCTGATCCTCGACGAGCCGACCAACCACCTCGACCTGGAATCCATTACGGCCTTCAACAACGCCTTGAAAGATTTTCCGGGCACCGTACTGTTCACTTCACATGACCACGAATTCACCCAAACAGTAGCCAACCGCATTGTCGAAATCTCGCCCAATGGTTTCATTGATAAGCTGATGACGTACGATGAGTACATCGAGAGCGAGCGGGTGGCGGAGCAAAAAGAAGCGTTGTACGCTTAAGGAGGAGTTAGGAGTTAGGAGTCGGGAGTCAGGAGTTAGGAGTTAGGAGTTAGGAGTTAGGAGGCATGCCTGCAAAAGCAGTTGAATTTTACGCTAGGGACCGTCGAGCCTGGAGAAAGTGGCTCAAGGTCAACCACAAGAAGGAACAAAGCATCTGGCTTGTGCTGCACAAGAAGAACAGCAAGACTCCTTCCGTTTTGTATGCCGAAGCCGTTGAGGAAGCCCTGTGTTTTGGTTGGATCGACAGCGTAGCCAATAAGCGCGATGGGGATCACTTTGTTTTGTATTTCGCTTCGCGGAAGCCCAAAAGTGTCTGGAGCAAAATAAACAAAGAGCGAGTCGCCCGAATGATCGAACGGGGGCTGATGGAACCCGAAGGTCTTCGAAAAATCGAAGCGGCAAAAAAAGATGGGTCATGGTCGACTCTAGATGCCGTTGACGCACTCGTTATGCCAGCTGAATTAAAGAAGGCCTTTGCCAGGAACAAGAAAGCGCTCAAGCACTTTGAGGCATTCCCTCCCAGCGTTAAAAAGCAACTCTATTTTTGGGTCAGTGCGGCCAAGCGGGAAGAGACCCGCTCCCAGCGTATTCATGAGACGGTATCCCTTGCCTCCAAGAACGTGAGGGCGAACCAGTGGAAACGAAAATCCTGAGTGAGATACAAGCAACTGCCTGGCTAAAACACTGAGGATGGGATCATACCATTCCCAGTCGCAAGAACAACGGAAAACGGATCGCCATCGTCGCGCCCTTCCACTGTGGACGTAGTATCTCGACAAGGATGGACACGGGATTCTTACCCTCTTTTTTAATAAAGTTCTGCACCGCTGACCACGTGCTGAGATAACCTTCCAGTTCGGCGAGCGTCCACTTAAAATGCATTGCAAACTCCGGGGTGGGCACCTCATGGAACGGAAAATCGATAGTGGAGTATTGTTGGTCAATGAGTTTGCGCTCGGGGTCCCAATAAGGGCCGACGACCGAAGTGTAGAAGTGGGAAATTAACGGATCAATCGCGTCAGAAATCTTCAGCAGCCCATAGCCCCATATCGCCACCGTTGCACCAGGTCTGCTGACACGCTTAACTTCTTTAAGAAAGATTTCACGATCGAACCAGTGAACAGCTTGTGCAACTGTGATAAGATCAATAGATCCACTGGCCAATGCTGTTGTCTCTCCTGCGACGGCATACTCAATACTGGGCAACCTTAAAGCACTGTCCAACTGCTTCTGGCTAATATCCGTGGCATACACCTTTCGGAATCGGGTTGCGAGTACAGCAGCAGCCTGTCCGTTACCTGTGCCCGCATCCCAGGCAAGATCAAAAGATTGTACATGTTGAAAAATAAAGTTGAATAGCGCCTGCGGGTAGTGTGGGCGAAAGGCAGCATACTGGGGTGCATATCCGGAAAAGCGATCCTTCATTTTACAAGAGTTGGTTTCTTGTATCCAGGACCCCGCACACAGCGGCCCGGCATGGCTCCGGTATGCTCGCCGTCTTTCAGCACAGCTACCCCATTGACGAATACATGCTTCACACCCTCTGCATAGGCGTGGGGATTTTCATAGGTGGCGATATCCTTGATTCGCTGGGGATCAAAAACGACAACGTCGGCAAAGTTCCCTGTCTTCAATGCTCCTCTCCGTTTCAAACCCAGGTTGCCCGCTGGCAGCGATGTCATCTTGCGAATGGCTTCTTCCAACGTAAACAACTTCTCTTCACGGGTGTATTGACCAAGAACCCGTGCAAACGCACCATAGGCGCGAGGATGAACCCCCATGGTGAGAAATTCCTCGGTTAGCGCCACTGAGCCGGCGTCTGATCCAATGCTCACATAGGGCTGTACCAGCATCCTGCGCATGTTATCCTCTGACATCAGAAAATACAAGGCAGGAATTGAAGTCTTCTCGGTGGTGATCAGGTCCAACACGGTCTCATCTGCCGATTTACCATGAATCCGCGCTACCTCATCGAGACGCTTGCCCTTGTATAACGCATTGAGCGAGTCGTTTTTGAAGCCCATGATGACCACTTGCTGCGGTTCAGAGTTTCTGGTAGGAAAGCCGCGCGCCATGTCATCGAGGATACGCTTACGTGTGACCGGATCAGCGAAACGCTTCCGCATCTCCGTGCCACCGCCATCCTGCGCCCAGTTAGGCACTCGCTCCTTGAGCCCTGTGGCACTCGCGATATAAGGATACATATTCGCCGAAATCCGCAGCCCTGAACGGCGGGCACTGTCCATCTTGAATAAGACCGCGTCAATCTTATTCCAGTTGCGAGCCTGGTTGATCTTCAGATGGTAAATCTCGGCAGGGACTTTTGCCGCCCTGGCAATCGTCATGGTTTCATTCATCGCCTTGAGAATATCATCACTTTCGCTACGTATGTGCGTGATGTACATTCCATCAAATTCACCTGCGGCTTTAGCTAACTCGATCAGTTCATTGGTTGTAGCAAACGTGGCTGGCGCGTATATCAACGAAGAGCCAACACCCAATGCGCCCTGCAGCATCGCTTGTCGCACAAGTCCTTGCATTTGTCTCATCTCTTCAGCAGTTGGCGCTCTGTCAACATCGCCCAAAACATAGGCTCGTACACTGGTGGCGCCAACAAACGATGCAAAGTTGGTGCTCACCCCCAGCTTCTCCAGATGATCGAAGTAGCCTCCAAGTGTCGTCCAAAGCTTTGATCGGCGGCTCCTCTTGCGAGGGCCAGCACTTATTCCTTCACCAAATACCTCCAGCGTAACACCTTGCTTGATGTCACTCATGGAGCGACCATCCTTTAACAAGGTTCCATCAGCCCAACTGAGCATATTGATGAACCCGGGAGCAACAGCCAATCCCGTAACCGAGATAATTTCCTTCGCATCCGCAAGAGAAAGGTCACCAACAAATGCAATGGTGTCATGGCGAATACCCACGTCGGCTCTGACCGGTGGGGTACCCTGGCCATCATAGACCATCCCCCCACGCAGAATAACATCATACGATTGCCCCGCTACGCTGGCTACAGCGAGGCAACAGACAACCAGGCTCATCCTGAAAATCTTGCAAATCGTAATCACGAGGTCCGAATCAACAAGTCGATCATCTCCTTGTACAACTTTGCGGCCAGCATGGCGGTAATGCCCGATCCATCGCGCGAAGGGTTGTACTCAACCAGATCGGCACCAACAACATTTCCCCGAATGGTTTGCAAGATGTGGAGTACCTGCCGCGTCGTAAAGCCACCGGGCTCGTGGTGCGACACGCCCGGAGCGTAAGCAGGATCAATCGCGTCCATATCCAGTGAAACATAAACCGGTCCGTCGAACGCAAACTTGTGATCGTCTCGCCAGTATTTCATTTCAATGATCTCCACGCCAAAGCGCCTCGCCTGCTCCCGTTGGTGGGTGTTGAGCGTACGGATACCAATCTGAATAAGGCGCTTCGCAAGCCCATTTTCCATAATGCGCGCAAAAGGGCTGGCATGAGAATGTGGATTGCCTTCGAAATCGTCATACAAATCGGAATGGGCATCCATGTGCAGAATGGTGAGGTTCTTGTGCACCTCGTGAAAGCCGCGAATGACGGGATAGGTGATCGAATGGTCGCCACCCAGCAAGAATGCCTTTCGATGACGACTCAGCATTTTCTTTACCCCCAGGGTGATGTTGTCAAAGGCATCTTTTCCGGACACATCGAGATCACCCATATCCGACCAGAGTGCGTCGCTCTTGATATCTCTACCGGATTCCGAAAAGTAGTTGGCCGATTCGGAATGAAACGCCTCGCGGATCTTCGTCGGGGCAAGCGACGTTCCCCGCAGAAAGGAAGAATTTTCATCAAAGGGAATACCGGCTACAACAACCATCGCCTTCTATTTAACCAAAGGGAAAGCCGAAATCCTCAACCGAGCAGCGCCCATGGGAATCAATGTGATGTCCGAAGGCGGTCCGGCAATTTCAACCGGACTCTGAGGAAGTTCTGCACATAGCCCATACTGATCGATGGTCCAGCCTGATATTTGTTTTCCCTTCGAACGAATCTCGATTGGAACACTACTTACAGTGAAAGGGTAATTATCTGCTGGCCACGGCTTCCTGACGACGGTGAAGTACTTCTCCAGATTGGAAAGGTCGACAGCCAGCCCGTAGTTCCATGATCCCGCCGGAAGAATTTCAAAGGACGGCCACTTGCTGTGATCGACATTCTCCTGCCACTTGGAATCATACTGCGCCGTTTCCTTGCTGTCGTACTTCGCATAGTTCTCTGCAATCTTCAGCGAGTACGTCAGCGGGCCATAGTTGATGCTGACACTGCCCTTGTTCTTCTCCCATGTGCGAGCCTGCAGTTTCATCGGGAACGACAACGCGATGGCGTCACCATTCTTCCAGCTGCCAGCAATACGTACATACTGCCCGGCAACCGCTTTAACATTCACGGGCTGATTGTTGATTTTTACCGTTGCCTTGTCGGCCCAGGCGGGGATGCGGAAATATAATGGGAACGTCGTTGGCTTGGCAACCGAGACCTTCATGCTCACCTGTTCGTCAAATGGGTAGTGTGTCTGCGTGATGATGCGTACTTCGGTACCATCAGCCACTTTGGCTTTCACCTCACTGTCCGAATAAAATACTGCTGCCAAGCCATTGTCCGGGGTAGCCATCCATAGGTTCTCGGCGTAATACACCCATCCACTCGTGTGGTTATGCTGACAGCAGCGGCTGCTGAAAGGGTTCATCATCAGGTAAGGGCCGGGGTTGTCAATACCAGGATTGTGGTTCTTGCTGTCGCTGATCACCATGTTCGGGGCGACGAGATAGCGCAGTGCGCGATAGTCTGGCATGAATGCCGCGGGGAATGTGTTGAAGGCCACGTCCTCACAGTTTTCCGCCCAATGTGTATCACCGGTGATCCGCATCATGATTTCATCGGATGCCATCTGCTCGACCATCCCACACGTCTCTACAGCCTGGCGAGGATCCACAAATCCCTTGCGGGAGTTCTCGTCGGATCCAAACATCCCGCCAGGCACCTGACCAAACATCTCCCGAATGAATTTCTGATTGTCATAGCTCGCCTGCAGGTCAGATGGATCCTTGCTTTGCATATAATAGGTAGCCGGCTCACGGAAGCACTGGGCAATGTTTACGTTATGCCAATTGGGCAACCAATTTTTCAATCGCCAGTTGGCCGTGTTCCGGTGAATCTTATTGGCGAGGTCCAGCAGCCACGGCTCCTTGGTAATATTGTAAAGCCAATAAACACTATACAGATTATCTCCGCCGCGGCTATTCTCCCAATAGTCGGTGAGGAAGTCCGTCTCGGGGATTGTCATCTGCCACTTGAAATAGCGTGTCATGTGGGTAATGACCCGCGTATCCTGACTGTGTTCGTAATAGGACTGCAGGACAAACAGCATAAGCATTTGTGCCCAGAGATCGCGCTTGCCATTTGACTTGCGAATCACGAAGGGGCCAAAGTCACCATTGTCGCGCTGGCTGTTGAGCGTTCCGTTGACCCAAATCATTGTCTCGTCAATCATCTTCTTGTCGTTGAGGGCATAGGCGATGTTACCGTAGCCTTTCAGCCAATAGGGCATCTCTTCCCACCCCCAGTCACCCTTGCCGTCTTTGTTGAGCCAGGCGTTGTTCTTCTTGGTCAACCAGGCACTGATCTCGCCGAGTTGACCGGTCAGCCCATCGCGCTGTAGTTCCAGGCTCTTGAGAAGCCACCCACCCGGCTTTACAGCGCCGACAGGAAGCTTGACCAGGTGTTGTGGAACAAGCGGTGGCTGGTTGGTATGGTAGAATCCGTTTAATGTTTCGTTTGATGGCTTTTGGACGACGGTGGCATTCCACGTCTGCGCTAACGAGGAAGTCAAAATAATAGCGAATACAACGAGTAGGATGAGCTTTTTCATGTGTGCGTGGTAACTGGTGAAAGCTACAAATCGCAGGAGTAAATTCAAATCCACTGGTAACTTCTCAGAGCCCTTTGCGCAACCTCATGCGCACTTTGCGTTTAAATGCGCCCTTTAAACGCAGAGTACCCAGAGGAATACACGCAGAGAACACCAAGCCGTACTATTTTCTTGTAAATTTATCGTGATGAAATATTCACCCATTTCCAATTTTATCAACGGTCAATCCATACCCTCGGCTTCTGCCCGCACCCTCGGAGTGATCTCACCCATTGATGGAAACCTTCTGTCGACGGTTCCTCTTTCCACCAAAGCCGACCTCGACAAGGCAGTGGACGCTGCGAAACACGCGCTTCCCGCATGGAGCAAGCTGCCGATCAAAGAAAGGGTTCAAGTCTTCTTTCGGTACAAGTTCCTGCTCGAAAAGCACATGAAGGAGTTGTCTGAATTAATTCAGGAAGAAAACGGCAAGACCTATGGAGAAGCTGTTGCGGAAATTGAGAAGAGTATTGAGCTGGCTGAATTTGCAACATCCCTCCCGCAGTTGGTGACTGGGGAAGTACTGGAAGTAAGCACCGGCGTAGAGTGCCGCACTGAATATGTGCCCGTGGGAATTGTCGCATCCATCGTACCCTTCAACTTTCCCGCCATGGTTCCCAACTGGACCATCCCCAATGCCATCGCACTGGGCAACTGCATGATCATCAAACCATCGGAGAAAGTTCCGCTGACCGTTGGGCGACTTGCCCAGCTCTTGAAGGAGGCCGGACTACCCGATGGCGTATTCAATGTGGTGCATGGCGATCGGGAAATGGTCGAAGCCATCTGTGATCATCCGGGGATTGACGCCGTTTCGTTTGTTGGGTCGACGAAGGTAGCCAAGTTTGTCTATCAACGCGCCACACAGAATCTCAAGCGATGCCTTGCCCTTGGCGGCGCGAAAAATCACCTGATTGTACTGCCCGATGCCATCCCCACCATGACCGCCCAGAACGTTACCGCCTCGATGAGCGGTTGCGCCGGCCAACGGTGCATGGCTGCCTCGGCGATGGTCGCTGTGGGTAAAGTTGATCACATCATTGAAAAGATCTGTGAAGAAGCTCGGAAGGTCGTGCCCGGGCAGAACCTTGGTGCCGTCATCAATCGTGAGGCGAAAGAGCGCATTGAACGTTTCATTACAGAAGCCGAACAGCAGGGAGCAAAGGTCCTCGTTGATGGTCGCCATGCTGTGGTGAAAGGAAAAGAGAAGGGAACGTATGTGGGCCCAACCGTCATCGACTTCGTGAAGGCCGACATGGCTGTAGCAAAAGAAGAAATCTTTGGGCCTGTGATCAGCATCCTGCGCACAAATACTGTAGACGAAGCCCTTGCCATCGAGAACGCAAATCCATACGGCAACGCAGCTTCCGTCTACACGCAAAACGGCGGCATCGCACGCTATGTGACAGACCGTGCCAGTGCCGGCATGGTAGGCGTCAATGTTGGCGTACCTGTTCCCCGCGAACCGTTCTCCTTTGGCGGTTGGAACGAAAGCCGCTTCGGTGTCGGTGATATCACCGGCAAAAGCTCGATTGGATTTTGGACGAAACTGAAGAAGACAACAACAAAGTGGAACCCTGAGTCAGGGATCAACTGGATGAGTTGATAATTTGATAATCAACTAATTTGAAGATTTGAAAATTGGCTTCGATAACCTGGAACCCGGACCCCGGAACCCTGAACTCAGAACCCTTAACTACTATGAACACTACGCTCTCCCAAACCAGTGAAATCATCCAGGACAACCTGGATCATACACTATTCTCCTGGTCCAAGCAACGCGGTATTGCTCCCATCGCGGTGAAGCGCGCTAAGGGGGTGTATCTGTACGACTACGACGACAAGCGTTACATCGACTTCTCTTCGGGGTTGATGAACGTCAACATTGGACATGGACATCCGCGGGTAACGGAGGCCGTAGTGCGTCAGATGGAGGAAGTGAGCTATATCACGCCGAATTGCGTGACCAAAGTCCGTGGTGACCTGGGGAAGAAACTTTCGGAGATTTGTCCGGGTGACTTGAACCGCGCTTTTTTTACCTTGTGTGGAGCGACGTCCATTGAAAACGGTATCAAACTGGCCCGACTTTACACGGGTCGCCACAAGATCATCAGCCGGTACCAGTCGTACCACGGCGCTACGTACGGCGTTATGTCCGCTGGCGGCGACCCTCGCAAACTGGCCGCCGACGCGCAACAGGCTCCCAACTTCGTACATATTGACATCCCATACCTCTACCGCTGGGGGCACGGCGAAGAAAGTTTGCTCAGTGATTCCGTCGCGCAGCTTGAGCGCACCATCGCTTACGAGGGTCCGGGCAACATCGCGGCCATATTGCTCGAAGGGGAATCGGGGTCATCGGGTTGCCTTAAGTATCCGAAAGGTTACCTCGCCAATGTGCGGGAGATCTGCGACAAGCATGGTATCCTTCTGCTGATCGATGAAGTCATGAGCGGCTTTGGGCGCACGGGCAACTGGTTTGGGTTTGAAAACCACGGCATTGTACCCGATCTCGTGGCTATGGCCAAAGGACTTACCGCAGGCTACTTGCCTTTCGGTTGCCTGATGGTTTCGGAAAAGATCGCCTCGAAATACGACAACATACCTCTTGCCCTTGGCCTCACTTACTCCGCTCATCCTGTGAGTTGTGCTGCCGCTCTGGAGGTGATCAAAATCTACGAGGATGAAAATCTTATTGAAAACACCCAACGAATGGGTGACTACATGGATCGTGAGGCGGCAAAGATGATGGAAAAACATCCGAGCATCGGCGACTACCGGAACACAGGTCTCTTGGGTTGTTTTGAGCTGGTCAAGAACCGCAAAACGAAAGAGCCTATGGCTCCATTCAATGCAAAGCCGGAGGAAATGACGGTGATGAATAAAGTCGCAGCAAGAATCAAAGACCTCGGCATGTACACCTTTGTGCGCTGGAGCTATGTCTTCGTCGCGCCGCCGTTGTGTGTTACGAAAGAGCAGATTGATGAAGGGTTGGGGATTATTAGTGAGGCGTTGAAGATTGCAGATGAGGCGATGGGGTAGCGTCGGTTTTCGGTTCTGGGTTCTGGGCTTGCCCCGGACTTGTTCCGGGGTTTCGGGTTCAACAGTTCAAGGTTCAACAGTTCAAAGGTTCAACGTTTGGTTCCCATGGCTGATATTTTACATCAATTTCGAATTGAAGCTCCGGCTGAAAAAGTATTCGAGGCCTTTTGTTCGGCCCGTGGTCTGAATGATTGGTGGACGGCTCGCGCTTCGGGGGAGCCAAATGTAGATGAAGTGTATACCTTTTGGTTTGGTCCCGAGTATGACTGGCGCGCGAAAGTGACGCACGTTGTACCCGGAAAGGAAATTACCTGGACAATGACACAGGCGATGGACGATTGGGTCGGGACGCGGGTTGGCGTTCGGCTTTCACAAACGGGAACCAGCACTCTGGTGGATTTCTTTCACGAAGGCTGGCGGGAGACCAATGATCACTTTCGAATCAGTTCCTTCTGTTGGGGTACGCTGCTCACTGGGCTGAAGAATTATGTTGAGAAAGGGATCATCGTACCCTTCGAGAAGCGACAATAGCAATCTAAATCATTACATTTATCCTCTAACACGTTGATTGGCGCATGAAATCATTGTTCCCTTTCTTGTTACTGCTCGTTAGTTTTGCAGCACTCGGGCAAAAAGATATCGCCCCTACCGACGCCTTCACGATTTCTGGTGCGGTCGAGAAGGAGATGACGATAACCCTTGCCGACATCGCGTCCCTGCCTTCTCAGGCCATACCCGATGTGGCGATTACGAACCATCTGGGTGAGCCCCGCGGGACAGCGAAAGGTCTACGTGGTGTGCTGATCAAAGACCTGCTGGCTAACGTGTCTTTCAACGCAGAAACTCCGAAGGTATTGAGCGAGTATTTCCTCACCTTCATCGCTTCCGATGGGTACACGGTCGTATTCTCCTGGAACGAACTGTTCAATTCGCCTACCGGCAACTCTGTTTTGGTAATTACCGAGAAGGAAGGCAAGAAACTTTCAGAGATGAACGAGCGCATTCTCATCCTTACATCTTCCGATTTCAAAACCGGTCGCAGGCACATCAAAGGCCTGAAGTCCATTGTGGCCGTAAGAGCAAAACGAACCTAGCCATCCATTTCATGAAAATCAGAATTTACGGCGCTGCCGGCGGTGAAGTAACGGGCTCTGCCTACCTCATCGAAACAGCAAAATCCCTTGTGCTGGTTGATGCGGGCATGTTCCAGGGCGGGAGGCAGTCCGAGGCCAAAAACAAACTCCCCAAGGGAGCACGCCCCGATAAGATCGACGCCATCTTACTAACACACGGGCACCTGGACCACACCGGGCGTGTACCGCTGTTGATCAAGTACGGTTACGACGGCCCCATCTACAGCACGGACGAAACACTGGAGCTGGCACAAATCATTCTACAAGATTCCGCCCGCCTTCAGGCAGCTGACGCCATGCGACAGAACCGCAAAGCGTGGCGAAATAAGGGTTCCATGACCGAGCCACTGTACAATATAGAGCACGTAGACTTCATGAAAGATCTTACGCGGCCTGTCCAATTTAACAAACCCATTAAAATCACTGAAGACATCACGGCCCGATGGATTGAAGCTGGACACATGCTCGGGTCCGGAAGCATTGAAGTTGTTGTTAGTGAGCATGGGAAGAAGAAAACTGTCGTCTTCTCGGGTGACCTGGGTCCGCTGACATTACCCATGCTGCGGCCTTACGATCAATTCAGCAAGGCCGACCTCGTCTTTCTGGAATCGACCTACGGCGACCGCGACCATAAGCCTTATGGCGAGACCGTAAAGGAATTTGAAAAGATTGTCATCGATGCCTATCACTCCGGCGGCAAGATGCTGGTACCTTCTTTTGCCATTGGGCGGGCGCAGCAAATTGTCTATCACCTCGCCGAGATGTTCTATCAAAAGAAAGTCCCGGCCTTCCCGGTATACCTCGACAGCCCCATGGCATTGAAGGCCTTTGATGTATACAAGAATCACCAGGATCTGATGGACGATGAATACCTGGAATTGAAACGCCGTGGCGTTTTCCCGCTGAACAAGAAGCACTTCATCCCCAGCGCATCGCCGGAAACTTCCAAGGCCCTCAACAAAGTAAATGGGCCATGCCTAATCCTCGCCGGTGCCGGCATGTGCAATGGTGGCCGCATTCTCCATCACCTGATGCATAACCTTGAAGACCCAAAAACTCACGTGATTATTGTCGGGTATCAGTCCTATGGGTCACTGGGACGCCGACTGGTGGAAAGAGAACCCAGCATCTCCATCTTTGGCGAGAGAAAGCAGGTACTGGCACAGGTGCACACACTCGGAGGCTTTAGTGCTCACGCAGGGCAGACGGAGCTGGTCAATTGGTTCTCCAGTCTGGTATCTTCAAAACCACGGCTGGTCCTTACTCACGGTGAAGATGGACCGCGCATGGCCCTCGCGGAAAAGATCCGGAGCAAGTACAAAATCACGGGGTCTTTGCCAAAGATTGGGGATACGATTGAATTGTAACTTGGCGCTAGCAAGGCCTCAAGGGATCCACTAATCGACACTCATTACTTCTTGCACGCTGTCGACTTGAAATTGAATCACCTGGCCCTCCTGCTGGATCCCATCGAGCAACACCTCGTACTGGTCTCCGGCTTGAATTACATCGATGGTATACCTTTTTCCGTTATGGCGATACAACACAGAGAATGTTTTCCACGAGCTTGGAATACAAGGCGCCAGTGTAATGGTGGTCCCTGCTCTTTTCACGCCTAGAACAGACTCCAAAATAAGCTGATACATCCACCCGGCCGAGCCGGTGTACCAAGTCCACCCTCCTCTGCCAGCATGAGGATCAATACCGTATACATCTGCCGCAACGACGTAGGGCTCAACTTTGTAGCGTGCTATTCCCTCTGCTGTGTCTCCATGATGGATGGGATTGATCATGCGCATGAGTTCTTCGGTCTTTTCGCGATCACCCAGCTTGGCAAACGCCATCACCGTCCAGATGGCAGCATGGGTATACTGCCCACCATTCTCGCGCACACCCGGCAAGTATCCCTTGATGTAGCCCGGATCCATTTCTCCTTTGTTGAAAGGCGGATCCAGGACACGAATCAGTTGGCTTCCACGATCAACCAGGAATGTATTTACCGCATTCATACCGTTCAACGACCGTGTGGGCTCACCGGCGCCCGACAGCACAGACCAACTTTGTGAAAGGGAATCAATTTTACATTCCGCATTGGCCTTCGAGCCTAACGGAGTTCCATCATCGAAATAGGCACGCAGGTACCATTCACCATCCCAGGCGTATTGATCCACACTTGCCTTCAAACCGGCTGCGTGCAGTTCCATCTTCGCTATCAAATCATGATCGCCTTGCTTTGCAGCAATCGTCTTGAAGCGAGCCAGCACATCATACAAGAAGAATGCAAGCCAAACACTCTCTCCTTTTCCCCCGATGCCAACCCGGTTCATCCCGTCATTCCAGTCGCCCGAGCCGATAAGGGGGAGTCCATGTTCACCCACGGGCAAAGAACGGATGATGACTTGCTTGCAATGCTCATAGAGCGTTCCTTCCCGTTCCGAAATAACCGGCAGGTCGTAGTATGACTCTTCATCCATCTCAAGGTGCCGACCGTGTAGAAAATGCGCAGACTCATCAAGAAGCGCTGTATCGCCTGTGATCGTGACATAACGACTGACAACATAGGGCAACCAAAGCAGATCATCGGAGCAAAGCGTTCTTACACCACGGCCGACCGGAGGATGCCACCAGTGCTGAACATCACCCTCCTTGAACTGTCTTGAGGCACAGCGCATGATTTGTTCTCGGGCCAGCAAAGGTTTCGTGTGCATGAGGGCCATTACATCCTGAAGTTGATCCCGAAAGCCGTAAGCGCCTCCGGATTGGTAAAAGCCACTGCGACCCCATAGGCGGGATCCGATTACCTGATAGAGCAACCATCCGTTGGCCAGGATGTTGATGGAGGGATCAGGCGTTTGAACCTGCACAGCGCCCAGCGTTTCACGCCAGAACTCCATGACGCGTTCCAACGATGAGGCCACCGCTGCACTGCCCTGTAAACGCTCCATGACCGTGGTCACTTCCTGCTGATTGACCCCCGCGCCGAGTTTGAAAATGACTGTTCGGCTCTGACCATCTTCCAGGTCGAAGGCCACCTGAATGGCTGCGCAGGGATCAAGTCCTGCACTGGACTTACTAGAAAGGTGCGAGCGATTCATAGCCTCCGGATGTTGAAGGGAACCGTTCCGACCTATGAATTCCGAGCGATCGGTAGTAAAGCCAAAATCCTTTTCATCGGTCATAAAGAAGGCAACATGGTCCTGGAAATCGAAACCAAAGGAATTTCGTGCCATCACTGCGCCCATGGACGGATGCAACTCGGTAACGGCATGCATGGCCGATGTTGGTCGCAATTCACCCAGTACCCATTCCACATAACCGGTTGCCGTTAGCCTTCGCCTGCGACCCGATTGATTCGTCACCTTCATCACGATACACTTGATCGGCAGCTCGACATCGACATGGATACTCACCATGGACTGTATTCCATTTACCTGATGCTCAAAATGACTGTATCCGAATCCGTGTCGGGTAACAACGGGTGTATGACTAATAGCGGGATAGCCCAGTGGAGACCAAAAGTGCCCGGTAGCTTCATCACGCAGGTAAAAGGCTTCTCCACTGCTATCCACGATGGCATCATTGTGCCAGGGCGTTAATCGGAACGCGTGCGCATTCTCAAACCAGGTGTACGCTGATCCAGTTTCTGAAAGTGCTGTACCGAAGCGGGGGTTAGCCAGGACATTGATCCAGGGCAAGGGCGTTCGATTGCCTGATTGGGTAATGATAACATACTCTCTTCCATCGGCCGAAAAACCACCCGTTCCATTGAAAAACTGGAGTCCAGTCGGAGCCGTGAATGGAAGTTGCTGGGGCGTGTGCAATTTGACAGGTATCAACTTCGCTACCATGCTTTTTACGGTGTCCACCTTGGCGAGTTGCTCCTCCAATGTTCCTTTCACATCCGATATCACTACGCGGGCTACGGTCTGCAGCAGAATCCTGTCTTCATCGGAAATCTGATCAATCGGTCGTGCGAAAATGTGTCCTTTATTTTCCGAGGTTACCATGCCGGTTCCTGTGGCTATAATCCCAAGAATCTGATCCTGGAGCGCCTGTCGATACCCGCTCGGATCTTCGTTGAGAATGACCAGGTCGACCGATAGCCCATTCATGTGCCAATACGCTTGCGCTTTCATCAGCTGTCGGACCAACAAGACGTTCTCCGATTTTGAAACAAACAGCAATACCATGGGCAAGTCACCTGAGATGGAATAGCTCCACAAGGCTGACTGACCACGACGGTTTTTTGATAGTACAGACGATGGTGCTCGCAAGGCAGGATTGAGATATAGAATAGAACTTGCCAACTTTCCATACATCTGGGCATCTGCTTCCAACGCCCCAATTTGACGCAATACTACCTGGCTGTGTGTCCACGACAATTCAAAAGCGCGATCACGGAAATGCTTTTCCTGATACTTGTCGACCAGGCCAAGTATGGTCTCCTGCGTTTCCGCCACACCGGTGACGATATCAACCGTAATGGATTCGCCGGGTTGAAGGGTAACTTTCTGTTGGATGGAAACAATTGGATCCAAAACAGATCCTTGTGTTCCTGATAACGGATCCGTTTGGTCCATCACCTGGGGATGTCGTAGCGTACGACCACGTCCGATAAACTTGCTCCGATCTGTCTCGTATGAAACCTCACTGGGTTGTGCGCCGCTTACCTTCATCAAATGAAACATCCACGGTGGCTTCTCTTCCTTCGAACGGGGTCGTCGGGTACACAGTATGGCATGCTGATGGGTTTTGATCTCTGTTTGAACAAAGAGGTTGCTGAACGCAGGATGTGAATCATCCGATGCTGCAGCAGCCAGGACGACCTCACCATAGGTCGTTACCTCCAGCCGCTTCCTGGATTTGGAGCGATTGGTGAGATGGACACGTCTAACTTCAACGTCGTCCTCCGGTGATACAATCACCACCGTATGTGTTTCCACACCATCATCGCGTCGACGAAATTCAACCCGGCCTTGGGAAAAAATGGCTTCATACTGGTCCGCCTTCTTCCCGGTTGGCTGGTGGGCCACCGACCAAAACGATGGCTGAGAACGATCCTGCACATAGCAATACATACCCCAATGATCGCACGTACTGTCTTCGCGCCATCGCGTGACCGCGAGATCCTTCCATCGGCAGTAGCCACCTCCGGCATTGGAGAGCATGACAAACAACCTTCCGTTGGATAGCAATTGAACTTCCGGTATAGCGGTGTCTGAAGTCTGAATGCTTCGGATTTCCGTTGTTGTGGGTATGGAGGCGAGCCGACCCGTGTCCGAGGAACCTGGATAGTATCCTGTCGTACGGGGAACGCGCTCTTGCAGGAGCAGCAACGCGGATTGACATTGCGTATCCGCTTCAAAACGCTTTTGCATGGGTTGGTCCAGTAGCAAGTAAGCCAGTGATAACATGCTCATACCCTGGTGATGCGCCATAAACACACGCAATACCGTATGTGTCTGCCCACGGATCAACCGTACCGGAGAGTAGTCAATGGCCTCAAAGAATCCATAGGACCCTTCAAAGCCCATGGCCTTCATGTTTTCAAGATTTGTGCAGGCCGCTTGAGGGTCTACCATCAAAGCGAGGATCGTCGCATAGGGCGCAATCACCAACTCCTGGCCCAGTCCGCGCTTGAACCCAAGTCCGGGAACCCCAAAGGCCTTGTATTGGTAAGTAAGATGGGCATCCATCAGATTGTAACAGGACTCGGAGATTCCCCACGGAACATTCCGTGCTTCACCATACTCGATTTGCTTCTTCACCGCTCCGATACTCATGGTATCCAGCAGTGTGTGTTCATAGGTTGGCATCACCAGGCCCGGCATGAGGTACTCAAACATGGACCCGCTCCACGAGATCAGTACTGGCCTGCCTCCTACGGTAGTCAATCGTCTGCCAAGCACGAACCAACTTTCTTGTGGCAACTTCCCTTGGGCGATAGCAACAAAAAGGCCAAGCCTTGCCTCGGATGCCATCAGATCATAAAACCCTACATCACGCTGTTGCTCGTCGACATTATATCCGATACTGAGGAGATGTTGCGCCTTGTCATACAAGAACGCATAATCCACTTCGGCTAGCGCATGGCACTCACTAGCCAGACTTTGTATGGTCAATAGCCTCTCACGTGCGATCGAACTTGCCTGCTCTACATACCCCTTGAATTGTGTCAACCACCGCGCTTCTGATTCGGTGTTCACAAGGGCTAGGCGAAAATCAAATTCATCGTCCAGTTCGGAATCCATCGAGGCCAACTCCTTTAACGTTGGAATCGTATAGGTCGCTTTCCAATCCGTAAACTTTAAGGGTATAGCTTCTTCCGTAAGCCATGGAATCAACATGCTGAGCTCAAGGCGCAGGGATTCCACTTGCTTGTCGAAAGCGCCAAGCCATATGCAATTTGCTTGATTTAGGCGGGTGCTCATGATCTCGCGAATCTGTGAGCCGAGTTCAAGTGTCTGGGTCTGCATCATCTGCAAATCAACATCCTGAATATTGATGGATGCATACATCCGCTGCAATGACTCAAGCAAAGGTTGGTCCTCCGCCGCGACTTCATTCATAGCGAGCCTCAATGTGTCCTGTAGTCCCAACAAATCCTTTTGCTCCACCACGCGTTGCTGTATGACTCCCAAAAGTCCCTGTCGCAGGGTAAGCAGATGCCCAACAAAATTTCCGCTATCCACCGTAGAAATATATCGCGGGCTTAAAGGCAGCAATGAAACCGTGTCATACCAATTGAAGAAGTGCCCTTTATATCTTTCTAATTGTTGCAGCGATTCGAAAGTGCTCGCCGTGCGCTTCAATAATGGACCGGCCGTGATATAGCCAAAGTCGAAGGCCGTCAGGTTGGCCAGCAGCGAAAGTCCAATATTGGTCGGTGAGGTACGTTGCGCAATGACAGTTGTTGGGAACTGCTGGACGTTATCGGGAGGCAACCAGTGATTCTGATCGTTCATCAGTGCCTCAAAGAAGGACCATGTTTTCCTCGCCAGTTCTCTGAGGTACAGCATTTGGTCAGCCCGCAATACTGACTTGCTTGATACCAATGGCCTGCCAAGCACTTCTACCACGGCCGGAGCAAATGCCCACACAATCAAGAACGGCGAAGCAAGGAACAGGATGGAAGGATCAACCAAAATCAGATACACCAGCACACCGATGGCTAGTGCTGGTGAAATCCACATCACCTTGTAGGTTGTACGCAGGCCACCACGTGCTACAGGCGAAAATCCCGAAGTTGTCCATTCCAGGAGATTTCTTCTGCTGAAAATAAGTCGCCAACCCGTGAGGGCCATCGCCACAAGGCTGATGTAGGCCTCATAGGGCAGGCAGGCAACACTGAAGGCCGCCTGGAGCGCACTTCGTGACGTCATCCGGCTGGTGTTCGTAAGGTGTTGACCAATGGCAACTTCATCAGGCTTTTGCAAAGCGCTCCAAATCGAAGCGACGGCGGCAGGCATGAACATCATCACGAGGACTACCGAGGTCCAAAACCACGGTGATGAGAGAACCGTCCACCCGGCGACAAGTAATAGCGTACTGGCAATGGGCACCAGGCTGCGGCGGAGATTGTCAAAAATCTTCCATCGGGACAGGGCGGACAAAGCATTCTTTCTAAACCGCCTTTGAAGGCCGGGAACAAAAGGCAGGCACCAAAATGCAATCTGCCAATCGCCACGAATCCACCGATACCTTCTCCCGATATCTATACTGTATTGGGAGGGATAGTCTTCATACAGTTGAACATCGCTGGCAAATCCGCAACGGGCGTAACCTCCTTCGAGCAAATCGTGACTAAGAATCCTGTTCTCTGGGAAGCGCCCCTGAAGCGCCTTCTCGAAAGCCTCCACATCGTAGATGCCTTTCCCAATATAGGATCCCTCACCAAAGACATCCTGATAAATATCGGAGGTCACACGGGTATAGGGATCAATTCCCGCATCATTCTCATGAAGTCTTGAATAGCCCGACCGGACTGCGCCATGAAGGCTAATGGAAATGCGTGGTTGGATAATGCCATACCCATCCACCGTGCGTTGCTTGCGCTCATCAAACACGGCCTTGTTGAGTGGGTGTGCCATCAGACCCACCAACTTCCATCCCGCATCTCTGGGCAACTGGGTGTCTGTGTCCAGCGTGATCACATACTTTACCGTTGTGTATACATCTGCGTCGCCGACAACAACCGAAAATGCATCGGTACCTTTCCCCAGTATTGCCTGGTTGACCGCCGACAGTTTGCCCCGCTTGCGCTCGTACCCCATCCATAGGGCATCCTTCGCGTTCCAGGAACGAGGACGGTGAAACAGGCAGAAGGTGTCGTTTGTCAATCGGCCATAATTCTTGTTAAGTCCCTCTATTCCTTTCGTAACCGCTTCAAGCAACTGGTCATCCTCCGGCATGGCTTTGACCTCCGCATCCTGAAAATCTGTCACCAGGGCAAACAAAAGATTGGGATCCTGGTTGGCGAGGTAGCGGACTTCCAGATCCTCAACAAGTTTTTCAATCTGCAATGGGCTCACCAACAACGTAGGCACAACGACCATGGTCCTTGATTCCGCTGGAATCCCTGACGAGAAATCGAGTTTCGGAAGTGGCTTTGGCTTTATCCACAATGCGGTCCACCAATTGGCCAGAGAAATGGCAAGCTGACTGGAAGCTATAAGTCCCAGTGCCACAATAGCAACAAGCCATGCCACGGACAACTTGTCCTCGACCACGATGAAAAACATTCCCGTGGTGACCAGAAGAATGATGAAAAAAGCCATGGCAAAGTAAATCGTCGCTCCCGCACGATCCATCACTTTACGCAACCACTGCAGAGGGGTTCGGCGCACCCCGGCTATTCGTTCCGTCTCATCCGCGCCCTTACTGATGAGATAGTAGCCTACGTGGGCTCTGCGTTTGCTCACATGTTCACCCCTGGCACTTTTCTTTGCCAGAGCAATGACCAGCTCAGCCACCTTTCGTTCACTGAATCGGCTGGTCTTCGCGATGGTTTCGACTTTATGGCGGTAAGTGTCACGCGTGTAAAAATCCATAGCAGCATAGAGGCCGCCGATATCCGTTCGCAGTACCTGCTCAACAAGACTCACGTCTTCAACAAAGTTTCGCCAATCCATCTTGGCCAACAGGCGAAGGCTTCCAAAACTGTTACTTACTGACACCTGGTCGGCGGCCTGCTTCTGGTTTTCTTCCAGCACCATGCTATTGATGGTTTGATGGCTACCCGAAAGATGCTGCTCCACCCAGTTCAGCGGAAGACTTAGCTCGGGCCCTTTCCATTGCAACTTACGGGCAAACTCTGCCACAAACGCACTCACCATCGGTGGATCAGAACGAGCCATGTCAGCGATGATAAGCACCAGGTCCTTTGGACTTTTCTCAACGGTGGCGATGATGCGTCTTGCCCAGTCATTGGCCAGCGCCGAATCCTTTCTCCCTACGGCGATGCGTATGGCCACGCGACCCAGGTTTTCCAACAAGGCCAGGCGAAGCATGATAGGAATCGCCCACAACTCACCCAACGTAAGTTCGCTGCCCTTTTGATACACGGTGATGAAATCACTGAGGCTGGCAACGTCGATTCGACCATCGCTATGAGAGATGATCTCCGTAGCGATGGCATACACTCGTGGAACACCTCCGAGCAATCGAGGAAGCCCCTTACTATATCCCTTCGGCAGATAGCGCTTCGCGATACGGATCTGCTCTTCCGTGACGTAGTAGTTGTCCAGGAGCCACTCACCTGCGGGACTAATGGACTTCTTTTCGGTGACACTTTCTTTAAGAAGCTCGTTGATCTCAAACAGGATGTCCTCATTCTCCGACAGCTCACCCAAAAGAAGTTCGGGTGATTCTTCGTTGCTGAGCATATGATGAGCGGCCAGGTATTGCGCATGGCCTACCATTTGCTCTTTGCTGAATAGCTCAGCGCGAAGCGGTGGATTCAGATCAGTCTTCTTGTGGGTAAAATTGTCTCGCTTAAAACGCGACCATATCGGGTCGAGCAGGTGATCAATTTCAGGGAGGTTGACCTTCACGGGATGGGTTTACCGATGGAAATCCCATTGGGTAAAGAGATCAGGCACAAACCTTACCAGTGCCCCAGGGGGCCGTTAGACTTGAAAAATGGCTAAACGGAGACTATCCCATTCCGATCCTAATAATGTGTGGAGAATCTTCCACATCAGGATAAACACTGCGTAAAATCAAATAACACGTTCGTTCGGGCCGTGTCTATCCTAGAATTTGTCAGGAATTCCGTACAGGGTTCTTACGCCGTTAGCTCCCACAATCGGCTAATTTGCACACAAGAAACTGCAACTATCTATGGAATCAGAAGATGGCGAAAAGGACCTGGAGGCCATGCCTATTTATCGAAAGGGAAAAGAGATATTCGATGTGGTACATCACATCGGAACGCTGATTCCTGAGGACGACGACCACCTGCAGAGCATTAAAGGCCAAATGATCGGCGATGCTGCTCTTCTGACCGTAAAAATAGCAGGAGCTGAAGGAGGCAATCTCTATGATATCAGGATGGAGGCGGCGGCCATTATTCGCAAAGCAGCAAGAGATCTGATGATTACCAATCACTCATTGGAGATGTTCG
The DNA here is from genome assembly GCA_964392375.1 of uncultured Ohtaekwangia sp. GTDB lineage: Bacteria > Bacteroidota > Bacteroidia > Cytophagales > Cyclobacteriaceae > ELB16-189. The sequence goes on from CAYMPU010000131.1 coordinate 29,510, forward strand.
GATTCAAGGAAGTTCAGTACTTCCAGATCGTGCGAGACCTCCTCGAAGAGTACCGACTACTATTCATCGACTGGGTTTCTGGTTTCGATAAATGGGAGTACATGATTGATCGTTGGGGGCTATTCAATCCACCCGGCGTCGGTCCATTTGACAAAGATCCGGATGATGACATCCCATTTAATCCAGAGGATCATCTGGACAAAATGGATTAACGTTTTTCCGAAAGAAGGAGCAAATCCGCAACCACAGGAAAGTGATCGGACGGGTACCGAGACTCCCGTGACTCCACCAGTACCGCATAGTGATTGACCGCAAAAGAAGATGAGACGAAAATGTGATCGATGAGTTGGGTTGCTGGCTTCGTAGAATCAAAGGCATTGTATGAACCATCCGATCCCATGGACTTCGTTTTTGCTTCAACGCGCGCGTCCTGTAAACCGCCTTGCAGTGCACGGATTGGTTCTGATTCCGGCACGGCATTGAAATCGCCCATCAGCACAACAGGTAGTCGGCCAGAACTCACTTCCCTGATTTTTCTGAGGATCAGCCTTGCACTCTGCAACCTCGCCTCCTGCCCTACATGGTCGAAGTGGGTATTGAACACCAGGATATGCTGCTTTGTCTCCTTATCGTACAACAATACATATGTACATATCCTGCGGATGGCCGCATCCCAGCCTTTCGAAAGTTGGTAAGGAGTTTCTGACAACCAGAACATGTGCTCTTCGCGCAGCTCGAATCGTTTCTTTCGATAGAAAATCGTCGTCGATTCGCCCTGCCCATCCTCATCCCGCCCTCGCCCAGCATAGCCGTAGTCAGACCACGTCGAAGCGAGGTATTCCACCTGATGAGGAAGACTTTCCTGAATGCCGATGATATCCGGATCAGCTTTTCGAACCTGAGCTATCAGAAAGTCCTTGCGGTTGCTCCATGCATTCGGCACGTCGGCAGGATTGTCGTAGCGGATGTTGTAGGACATGACACGGAGAGGCTGACCGTTTGCGGGGAGGCCGATAAACATCAGGAGAATACTATGAAGCAAAGCAAATGTGAGGACATTCATAGAGCGGAAATAAGGTAGCCACAGATTACACAGATTGGCACAGATCAAATGTAATTTGTAAGAATGATTGATGGAAGGAACTGTGAAGTCAACACCATCAAATGGCAATGGGGTTAATTGTTGGCCACAAAATCAGTGATAATCTGTGCAATCTGTGGCAAAAACTTAGTAGCCCCGGCAGGAATCCCCGCCCGAACGCCACTTCTTTTACTTAGAATTCTTGTTACCATCGTTCATGCGGGCGGGGAACCTGCATCTTCAGAATCGCCCCAATAACTATCGGGGTGAAATTCTATCCATTGAAATACAGGACCAAAACAATTAAACAAAACACTGATGTAGCCCCGGCAGGAATCGAACCTGCATCTTCAGAATCGGAATCTGAAATTCTATCCATTGAAATACGGAGCCAAATACCCTCAGGAAACCCAAACCATTGGGATTTTCCCTCATTGGACTGCAAATATAGCCAAAACACGATTGTTCAAAAGTGACCCTGTTCCATGAATTCATTGAATGATCCTTCATAAATTACGAGTTATGACATACACCGATCTCATGTACATCCACCTGGCTACGGTCGTCCCGTGCTTTGTGCTCGGCACGATGCTGCTGCTGATCAGGAAGGGTACGCCGCTGCACAAAGGCCTGGGCAAACCATACATGATCCTGATGCTGTTCACGGCCACCGTCACCCTGTTCATGCAGGCCCAGGTGGGTCCACGACTGTTCAATCACTTTGGCTGGATCCATCTTTTTAGCCTCCTCACGATGTACAGTGTACCGAATGCGTACATCGCCATCCGTAGGGGTGATGTGAAAAGACACCGCAAAAGCATGATCACCTTATATTTCGGGGCAATCATCATTGCCGGTGGATTCACGTTCGTCCCGGGAAGGTATCTGCATGATCTGTTCTTTTGAATCCAGTTCTCCCCGATGGAGCAACCTATGACTTAGGTCATGGAATGAAGAGGCATTAGCGTGTATTTTGGAAGTGTTGTTTGATTAACTTTCTCCCAGATAAGCAACACGTGATCCCGGGATTAACCTCCATCGAAGCCAAAGCAAAGCTCGAAGCCGCAGGCTTCAACGAACTCCCTTCCGCTAAGCCCAAGACCATCTGGCGCATTGCGCTGGAGGTCATCAAGGAGCCTATGTTTCTATTGCTGGTAGGATGTGGTACGTTGTATATCATTCTCGGCGACTACCAGGAGGGCGTGGTATTGCTTTCGGCTATCTTTCTCATCATCGGGATCACCTTTTACCAATATCGAAAGACCGAACGCGCTCTGGAAGCCCTGAAGAGTCTGTCATCGCCGCGGGTGCTGGTCATTCGTGATGGGAATGAAGTACGTATTGCCGGCCGCGAAGTAGTCCCCGGCGATGCCATGATTTTACAGGAAGGCGACCGCATAGCCGCCGACGCCACACTTGTGGAGGCGCTGAACCTCACCGTGGACGAGTCGCTCCTCACCGGGGAATCAGTTCCCGTGATGAAACATCATGAGGGTGAAAAAACTGCAGTATTCAGTGGCACGCTGGTCGTGCAAGGGAAAGGTGTGGCTGTGGTCAACACCACGGGCATCAACACCCAGTTTGGAAAGATCGGCGTTTCACTCAATACCATCGAACAGGAAGAGACCCGGTTGCAACGCGAGATGAAGATCCTGATACGAAGGCTAGGTATTGCAGGGATTGTCGTTATCCTGATTGTGATCGTCGCATTCTATTTTACCCGCGGCAACTTGATTCAAGCTATTCTCAACGGACTTGCCGCTGCCATGGCCATCCTCCCTGAAGAATTCCCTGTTGTCCTTACAATCTTTCTCGCGCTGGGGGCATGGCGCCTTTCGCGAAAGAACGTTCTCACCCGCAAGCCGTCGGCCATCGAGACGTTGGGTTCTGCAACGGTCTTGTGCAGCGACAAGACGGGCACCATCACCCAGAATAAAATGGAAATCGCCGCGCTATGTGACGGCAAACGCGTGATCCGGAAGAAGGACTTTTCTTCCATGGATGAAACATTCAAAAGCACTTTGCGCACTGGCGCGCGAGCATCACAGGCAAAATCCATCGATCCGATGGAGCAGGCTATTCACATGGCCAGCAAATCGTTGACGGGAGCCGATGACCACAGCACGCTCGTAAAGGAGTACCCGCTAACCCGTGAGTTTCTTGCGATGACGCGGGTAACCCAAAGCACGACAGACCAATCCTTCGCCGTCTCCGCCAAGGGCGCTCCGGAAGCCATCTTCACGCTGTGTCGCATGAGCCAAGAAGATGCGTCGCAACAATTGACGCTTGTCAACGAACTCGCGGAAGACGGATTCCGCGTACTTGGACTCGCCACCGCTGCAGCCACACAACCTCTCCCCGACCAGCAGACAGGTTTTCAGTTTACGTTTCAGGGGCTGCTCGCGCTGGAGGATCCTATCCGTCCCGAGGTACCCAAAGCCATTGAAGAATGTCGTCAGGCCGGCGTGAACGTAATCATGATCACGGGCGACTACCCCACGACGGCCCGCAGCATCGCCCGTCAGATCGGGCTCCCGCTGGAAGGGAAGATCATCACCGGCCCGGAACTCCTTGCCATGTCCGATGAGACCCTGAGGAAAGAAATCGGTGCCACAACCATCTTCGCGCGAATCATTCCGGAACAGAAGCTGCGCATTGTGCAGGCACTCAAAGCCAATGGAGAGATCGTCGCCATGACCGGCGACGGCGTCAATGATGCCCCGGCACTCAAAGCCGCCAACATTGGTGTAGCCATGGGCAACAAAGGAACGGACGTCGCCCGGGAAGCATCCTCGCTGGTGCTCCTCGATGACAATTTCGCCTCCATCGTTGGCGCCATCCGCTCGGGAAGAAGAATCTTTGACAACCTCCAGAAGGCCATGTCGTACATCATGGCCATTCACATACCCATCATTGGATTGACACTGCTACCGGCCTTTCTCCCTTCCCTTCCCTTGCTGCTCATGCCGCTGCACATTGTCTTTATGGAACTCATCATCGACCCCGTGTGCAGCGTGGCTTTTGAATCGGAACAACCGGAAAAGGGCATCATGCAGCGCAAGCCACGTAACCCCAGCGATTCCTTTTTCGGAACACCTCGTATTTTGCTGAGTGTGTTCATTGGCCTTCTCCTTCTCGGCGTTGTCCTGACCGTTTACTTTCTCTCATTGCATGAAGGTCACACGGAGGGCGAGGTTCGTGCCATCGCCTTTTCTGCGCTGATCATCGGTAATGTGTTTCTGATCCTCACCGACCTCTCAAAGACTCGCAGTTTCCTGTCGGTGTTCACCGAGAGGAACTACGCCGCCACCTTCATCCTATTGGCCGCACTGCTGATGCTCTTCGCGGTCATTGCTATTCCGGGCTTGCAAGGACTCTTCGCCTTTGAATTTCCCGGGTACCGGCATTTCATTCCGTCATTGATTGCTGCGGGGGTGATGCTGGGGATTTTGGAGGGGATGAAGTTCTATCGGTTGAAAAATTAATACAGGTTTGCCACAGATTACACGGATTAACACAGACTAAATCGTGTAATCTGTGGCAACCTATTTCTGCTTCTTTGTTACAATTACCTCAATCTCCACCAGAAAATCAGGATTAGCCAGCGCCGTAACCCCAACCAGCGTACTGGCCGGCGGGTTCTCGGCAGGCAGATAATTTTTTCGCACTTCGCGAATGACCGCCAGATCCTCTGGCTTCAGATTAACGACAAACGTATTCATCTTCACCACGTCGCTGAAGGTCGCATCGACGGATTTCAGACAGGTAGCTAGATTCTCGTACACTCTAACGACCTGCGCCCGCAGATCTCCCTTTCCCACGACTTCACCTTTCTCATTGGCGGACACCTGCCCCGAAATGTAGATCGTTCCCCCGGATACGACGACATGCGTGTAACTGGTAGGCTTACTCAGCCCTTCTGGATTGATGAATTTGTTCTGAGCACTGGCAACACCGGCTGCGAGCATCAGGAAGATGAATATTCGGGTCATAGATTTTTTGGCCACAGATTACACAGATTTACACAGACTAAATGCAGTTCAAGTCAACTTCCTTTTGCCACGGTTACACAGATTAAATGCACTTGAATCAATCCGTGATAATCTGTGTAATCTGTGGCAACCCTTAATCGTGGTACACATCCACATGATTCACCGGTATCAGATTCACCTTAAACTTCTCCACAATCATATTCATGATCGGATCATTCTTAATCTTGTTCAGAATCCTGTTCGTCTGCTCCTGGTCATACCCCATAACCATCTGGTCGATGAGGCCGAGGTGTTTTACGGCGTAGAAGAACCCCGCAATGACATAGGGTCCGAACGGTGTGTTGGGAATATCAAACGAGCTGCCGGTCATGTTGAACACCGTGTTGGGCATGTATTGGCCGGAGCTTTGGAGGCCTTTGCGCTTCATGTAGAATTCCGAAGCATGCAGGCGCGACGATTGACGGGGGTCACTCATGCAAAGTAGGCCAGCCATGGGCTTCTGTTTTTGTGATTGAGCAATCAGCAGTTCTTCCTTCGTGCGTTCGTTCTCCGAGTGCTCACGGACATACTTCTGCACATCATCCCAGAAGGGAACGGAAGGATCGCCATCATCCACGCGGATCAGAGAGTGTATGGAGTAGTCCATGATGCCGCAGGTGATCTGGATGTCCAGGACTTTCAATTCCGAGTCGATGTCGATGGCCTTCTCCAGCAAAGTGCGCTGATGGCGTGGGTGCGTGCGGAGGAGGTCAATGCTGAAGATCCAGTCGCCGGCGAGGTAGCCGTCATAGGCATAGTGTTCGCGGAGCAACAGCTTGATCTTTGTATCGTTGTCGACGGTAACATGCTTGCCCTCAAGTTCCAACACAGGTTTTTCTTCTACAATCATTTGCTCGATTTCCACACCCACCGTGGAGGCTCCGAGCATACCGCAGTTGAGTGGTGAGCCGGGCACGACATGCAGGTCGTGGACGTGACTAATGTAATCATCATTGGAGTCTTCGGTGAGGTGGGCATGCGTCTGAATATGGACGTAGTACCTGACCGGCATACGTCCCACCAGGCTTCGCTCGGCCTGTTCGATGGTGCGCTTAATGTCCATCACCACATCGGGTGTGACAAACGACCCTGCGGCCCGCACGACGTGGTACTCGATCTCGATGCCCTTTCTCCGATATGCTTCTGTGACAACATCAACGGCGTCGAGTTGTACCTGGCTCAGGTCCCGCGCGTCCGCGCAGCCAATGAGAATGTGAACTTGTTTTTCGGTGATCATGGATTGTTGGTTGGAGGTGACCCCTAGGTCGGTTTCCCGCAGATTAACGCAGATCGAAAGCCACGCAGATTTCGCAAAAGAGTATTTATCTGCGCCAATCTGCGCGGGCCCAATCTGCGCTCATCTGCGGGAAACCGATGTGTGGGTCACTTACATACTTTCCCCCAAAATACTACATTGGGGCAATATGCATCGCGAGCATAAGAAGATTCTAACAATCGTTAAAGCCCGGTCCGGAAAGGCAACTGCATTTACCGCTTCCGATGCTTATTTGGGTACGTCGCACCCCCGGTACCCGATCAATGTGCCCACCATGCGGTCGTTGGCGAAGGAGTGGATCCGGAAGAATGCCGACATGGATGTCAAAACGTTCTCAGCTGTGCTTACCAGCCTTATTCAGGGGAAGTCTTGTACCGAGAAACTCGTGGCCGGTCTGATGCTGAACCTTGCCAAGGGCGACCTTCGTGCCATTCATCCCCTTCTCCTCGTGAAGTGGCTGGATCACCTCGAGGGCTGGGTGGAAATTGATACACTATGCACAGGCAACTTTGCTGCTGTCGAACTCCCTCATCGGTGGTCTGTCTGGAAGAAGGTTCTCACCGACCTCTCCCGCAGCCCCAACATCAACAAACGCCGTGCATCGCTGGTACTGTTTTGCACCCCTCTCCGCAAGAGTGATGACCAGAGACTCCTGCCAGCAGCCCTTAAAAACATCGACCGCTTGAAAGGCGAGAAAGGTGTTATCATCACCAAAGCCATCTCCTGGGTGCTCCGCTGCGGTGTGGTCCATCACAAAGACGCAATAAAAAAGTATGTAGATTTGAATGAGGATACGCTCCCGAAAATCGCCGTACGTGAAACGCGCATGCTAATCACCACCGGCAGAAAAACCAAACCGAAAAAGAAATGAAAGCACTACCCTACCTCCTCCTACTGGCGCTATCCCTTCAGTTTTGCTCCACAAAAAAGGCGGAGACCACAGAAGTTGCTGCCGACACCGTGACTGTTGACAGCACACTGGCCACAACACCAGCATCGCCGCAGCTGGCCTTCAGTCCTTTCGAAGGCTTCACCGCTGACACCAAGCTCGCGCTACCTGACAGCGTCAACTACTTCCTCCTCGCCAACCAGGACGACCTCACCTCCATGTTTGGCACCACCACGGCAGCCACAGGCAACCCCGACTTCCTCATCAACTATGTCATTGGCGTTGCGTGTAAACCGTCCACTGCGCTCACAACGATCACCCTTGACAAAGTGGAGACGGGCGAATCAACCATCAACGTCTACCTCATGATCCAAAGGGGCGAGCAGCAGAAAACACCTGCTAAAGCAGCGGGTGTTTTTGCGATAGAGAGAAGGGATGGGTTTCCGGTGATGCAGTTTTTTGTGAATGGTCGGAAGGATAAGGCCATCGTCCTTGTAGAAGCACAATAATCAGGGTTCAACAGTATTAGCGCACAATGAACTTATCCTGCGCGCGAGTCTGGCCCTGAATACCTTGCAGGACATAGGTCCCACTACTGAGAGGGCTAAGAAACTTCCACGTGATGATGGACTGCGTCATAGAAGCAGAAACCTCCCGTTCACCAATGACCTTGCCGCTCGTATCAAAGATTCTGAGGAGCAAGGGTCCCAACTGACTCCCATTGATTTTGACACTGATTTCTTCAGGGCCTGAAGGGTTGGGCACAACGACCAACTGCAGTGACTCTGTCAGACCGGTAAAGTCAACGGCGACAATGGGAGAATAGGTGAACGTGCCATCCCAATCGACTTGTTTAAGTCGATAGTAATTGGTTCCCACCACAGGATTGCCGTCGTCAAAGGCATAGCTAATGGTGGCTGATGAGTTGCCGGCACCGGGTACAGATCCAATCATTGCGAATGTCTCTCCATCCACCATGCGCTGAATCTCAAAGTGATCATTCCCGATCTCTGATTCGGTGGTCCAAAGCAGGGCAATCCGATTACCTTCTCGTCTTCCGGTAAAATCCAGAAGTGTAATGGGAAGTGCGTTGAATCCGCCCAGCCTGTTGGCCAAGGTGAAGTTCGAAAAGCTGGTGAAGTTGGTCGAGGAGGCCGCCATGGCTATATTACCCGGAGCGGCGCCTGAAGCGGCTCCACCGATATCAAACCATGTTGTGCCAGCACCTATATTCTTCACCATGGTAAGGTTAGGTGGGTCAGTCACATCATCGGCTAACTCATAAAAGAGTGTTAGTCGCGGACCATTAACGCCGGTGGTAATGTTTGCATTGTCGGTCGTTAGCGGAGATACGGAAAGACCACGCTGGATGGTCCAGTAACGCACCCCGGAAACATGAGTGGTGGCAGGATCTAGGGTATAACCCAGCGCTGCGGCCGACGAAGCGATCACCTCCGCGGTATAGGTGTACGATGTCGCCGCACCATGACGGATGGCAAGCGCTGCACCCCCATACACGTTGTTCTTGCCGATCGGAAAATTCAATGTTCGTGTGACCGCATTCACAGCCATAGCATACTGCATGGGACCAGTAATAAAGCTGGCAGCGCTCCCCGTATTGGAGGTTGCCGCATTGGCCAGCAAAATAACGTTGGTGATATCGGATTGGAGTTGACCGTTGGTCATGGTCAGCGCCGTAGTGACTGTCACAGGCATCGCCAGAACCACTTGTGGCGACGTAACAAACGTATTGTTAATGGTTAGCCGACCGAATGTCGTGGAAAGGGCTCCTCCAATTGTTTGCTGAACCGTTGAACTATTAAAGGTAACCGTGTTCGTACCCGGAGTGAACGTTCCTCCATTCCGGGTCCAGTTGCCGGAAACATTCACATTGGTACCCGCAGTGAACGTTCCGGTCGTCAAGAGTACATCGCCGAGGGCATTGAATGTGGCTGGAGGCGTGAAATTCCCCTGGGTTTGTGTGAAATTCTGAAGGGTCAGCGTTGTCGTGCTGCCGCCCACATTGAGTAGAATTCCGGCGGTTTTGTTGACCACCACATTATTGAACGTCTGAGTTACCGATGTGCCGTTGATTTGCTGTGCCCCGGTTCCGTCAAAAGTTACTGTGCCCGCGCCCTGCGTAAATGTTGCCGCGGCTGCCTTTGACCAGTTACCGAAGACGTTCATCATTGCTGGCGCTACAAAGGTTCCGCCATTGAGCACGACATTGGAATTCGCATCGATCGCCGTCGCTCCCGTGACCGTTCCGGCAGTGATGGTAAAGACTGCTGTTACATTGAGATTGGTGGGGGCTGTAAATGCGCCGAGGGTATTGGTAAAATTGTTGTTGGTGGTTATGGTCGTGATCACTCCGCCTGTGCTTAAGGTACCTCCCGCTTTGTTCACGGTCATGTTATAGAATGTTTCAGTAGCGAAAGCCGTGCTGGCAATCACTTGTGCACCCGCGCCATTGAACGCAACGGTGCCGGTTCCTGGAGTGAAGGTGCCCGCATCATGTGTCCAATGACCGCCGACATTGAGTGTTGCAGGAGGCGTAAAGTCACCGGCAGATTGTGTGTAATTGTTCGTGACGGTAATCGTCGTTGGGTTGGCCGCGGTATTCAGAAGGGTTGCTACCGTCTTGTTGACAGTGAAGTTATAGAACGTCTGCGAAGCGATGCCGCTGATTTGCTGGCCGGCCGTACCCGTAAATCGTACTTCCCCTGTCCCGGGCGTAAACGTTCCGCCGTTTCTAATCCAGTTTCTTTTCACATCGATCAGGTCACCGGCAGTAATTGTTCCCGCTGTGATGGTCACATCATTACCCACGGTAACTGTTGCCGGCATGGTGAAGTTTCCTGCCGTATTGATATAGTTATTTGCCACAGCCATGGTTGTCAGTGTTCCTCCAGTATTCAGCAACCCTCCCCCCTTGTTCACCGTCACATTGTAAAAGTTTTCTGTGGTTAGTGTGGTACTCGAAATGGTCTGGGCGCCACCGCCATTGAAGACGACTAGGCCCGTCCCGGGCGTAAAGGTTCCCGCGTCGTGTGTCCAGTTCCCACCGACGTTTAATGTTCCCGGGGGTGTAAAGTCGCCGAGGGTCTGTGTGTAGTTGTTCGTTACGCTAATCGTAGTAGGGTTGGCCCCTGTATTCAACAAGGTTCCCGCCGTCTTGTTGATGCTAAGTCGGTAGAAAGTCTCGGTGGCCAGTGCAACACTGGAAATCTGCTGTGCGCCGGTGCCATTGAAATTAACGGTTCCCGTACTGGGCGTGAACGTCCCCGCATCATGCGTCCAATTGCCACCGACGTTGATTGTACCGGCAGCAATGGCGGTGAAGTTTCCCTGCGTTTGCTGATAGTTGTTCAGTATGTTTATCGTGGTGGTGCTTCCTCCGTTGGTCAATGTTGTTCCTATGGACTTATTGACTGTCAGATTGTAGAAAGACTGCGTTAGGTTTGTGCCATTCAGGTTCTGCGCACCAGTACCCGTAAACGTCACTGTGCCTGTTCCTGGTGAGAAGGTTGCGCCGTTATTGGTCCAGTTTACTTTCACGTCTACCAAGTTGCCCGAAGTTATCGTTCCGGCCGTCAGGGTCACGCTACCGGCTACGGTCACCGTGGCTGGAAGGAGAAAATTCCCTTGAGTATTGATGTAATTGCCAGCTATGGTGAACATTGTGAACGTTGGCGCCGCACTCAAGAGTGATCCAGCCGTTTTATTGACGGTCAGGTTATTAAATGATTCCGTAGTCAGCGTTGCACTGGAAATGATCTGTGGCCCGGTGCCGTTGAAAACTACCAGGCCCGTACCTGGGGTGAACACACCTGCATCGTGAGTCCAGTTTCCGCCAACATTCAGTGTTGCTGGAGGAGTAAAATCTCCTTCCGTCTGCGACAGATTGTTTTGCACTGTGATTGTCGTTGGGTTGGCAGCTGTATTCAACAGGGTTGAAGGTGTCTTGTTGATGGTGAGGTTATAAAATGTCTCTGACGCCACGCCGCTGATTTGTTGTGCTGCCGTTCCGGTGAAGGCAACGGTGCTTGTGCCCGCTGTAAAGGTGCCTCCATTATGCGCCCAGTTCCCATCGAGGTCGATCAGTGATGCCGCGGTTACTGTGCCGCTGGTAATCGTCACGTTGCCACCTACGTACATGAATGTCGGAAGCGCAAAATTGCCTTGGGTGTTGGTGTAATTGCTGGCGGTTGTAATTGTCGTTAGAGTGCCTCCGGTATTGAGTAAGGTGCCCGCTGTTTTGTTGACGACGAGCAAGTTGAAATTCTCGGTCGTAAGCGCAGAACTGGAAATCTGCTGCGCCCCGGTGCCGTTGAACGTAACGGTTCCCGCTCCTGGCGTAAACACCCCGGCGTCATGGGTCCAATTTCCCCCCACATTGAAGGCAGCCGGCGGTGTGAAGTCTCCCTGGGTCTGCGTGTAGTTATTGGTTAGCGTCAGCGCGGTAATGGTACCTCCGGTATTCAGTAGTGTACCGGGTGTCTTGTTGACCGTTAGTCGGTAGAAGGTCTCTGTTGCCAACGTGGTGCTCGTAATCTGTTGAGGTCCGGTTCCATCGAAAATTACCGTGTTGGTATTGGGCGTAAAGGTTCCTGCATCGTGCGACCAATTCCCACCCACGTTGATGGTGCCGGCGGCTATGGGTGTGAAATTTCCAAGGGTCTGTTGATAATTTCCAAGAATGGTCAGGGACGTGGTGCTTCCTGCGGACGAAAGCGTTCCTCCTGCTTTGTTGATGGTGAAATTATTGAATGTCTGTGCGGCCGCAGTTCCATTGATTGCCTGTGCACCGGCTCCATTAAACGTGACCATGGCCGAACCCGGATTGAATGTTCCGCCGTTGTTGGTCCAGTTACCGGTGACGTTCATATTAACCACGTGACTATTCAGAGTACCGGTGACGATCACATTGGTGAATGTGGTCACCGTAGCCCCAATAACCGCCGTCGTCCCGTTGAAAATCGTCGTGTTGGTACCGGGTGTATAAGTTCCGTCATTTGAAAAAGTACCCCCAACCGTGAGATTGAAATTTTGACTGTTGAGTGTGGTGGTCGGCGTGATGGTAACGGCATTGCTTACTGTCAAGGCACTTGTAAGCAGGGCGGTAGGACCGTTGGTGGTAAACAGAATCAGGTTGGCAATGGGCCGATCGGTGTTGATCTTCATCGAGTTGGCCGCGGGTGTCAGTGCATCACCGATCTGAATCGTACCGCCTGAGAATGTATAGTTGGTGACGTTGGTGTTATTATAGCCAAGGTTGATGCCCGCACCGCCTGCCCCAATTCCCGACTGCCTGATAATAATGGTACCATTGGTCATGATGAATTTTGAACCCGGCACATCCATCATAAAAGGATATGCGGTCGCGGTTCCACCGGGTGGTGCCGCATCGTTGGAGCCCATAGTGTTCAGAATCATGGTACCACCTGTCATGGTGAAGTTGGTGATGGAGATATAACTCGGTCGAGTCAACCGGCCGGCTACTTCAACTACGCCACCGTTGATGATAATATCGGCGCCGTTGGATACAAGGTTCTCATCCGCCGTGTCACCAACGCGCACGGTACCGGCGTTAACGGTAAGATCACCCTGGAAATTCATCGTGCCAAGAAAATTCAGTGTTGAGTTGGGGCTATTCATGACCAAACCTGTGCTGTTGGTGATGGTGCCACCCGCTGAGAATATATTCAGTGTCACCGCTGAAACAGGAACGGATAACCGAAATGTGCCGTTGGTAAGCAGAAGAAAATCTGTGGGCGCCGAAAAGTTAGAGGATGTGATCTCGGCAATGTTCGTAGACGAAGTCCCCATATTCAGCGTGATCAGGTTAACATTGGTGGTGGCTCCCGTTCCGCTTAGGGTTTGATTGCCATTTCTGTTAAATGTTATGTTGGTTACCGACCCACCACCTGGAGAAAAGTTGACCACACCGTTGTTCGTCATGTTGCCCTGGAGAATGACGGAATGTGTGGCCACAGAACCGGAGGAGAAAGTACCGGTGGCTGAAACGGTCACATCCCCCAATACGGTCAGCGTCCTGTTGGTGCCGTTGTCACCCATGAGGAGTGTACCATCTACGGTGAGATTGGTAATCGAATTGGTACCGTCCAACGTTACGATATGGGTAGCTGAGATGAGTGCATTGTCACCTGGTGTGGGTACAAATCCTCCCAACCATGTTGATCCGGTATTCCAGGGTCCAGTTTGGGCGGAAACAAACACGGCTCCCGGCAAGGTGGCTTGCGAGCCAGAAATTGGCGTGCTCAGGGTTCCTTCGGTTACCGCATAAACCCTCCAGAAATAGAGCGAACCAAACAGACTGTTGAATGTCGTCGACACTGTATTGGCGGCCACTTGTCGCGCAAAAGTATAGTTTACACCATCCGTTGAGTTGTAAATGACGTACCCGTTCTCATTAGCAGCCCAGTCCGTCCAGTTTAGCGTCATGTCTGTATTCGTCACGCCGCTAAAAGTCAATACGCTCCCAGGGTTTGCTGGGGTATTCGACGTGAACGATATCATACTGTTGGACGTTGGGATCGTGGTGAGGTTGTTCTTGATGGCGTTGCTGAAGGTTCCTGTGTTTTCAACCTGCTGCACCAGCAACTGTGCCGCTGTTGGCACGGCGCTCATGGTAGCATTATTGATGCCTAGCGCATAGTTGGTCGTCATGCTTCCGCCACCAGAGCCCGTCATGGTGCCATAGACGTATTCTATCTTGCCCGTTGTCTCGTAGAGTTTCACCTGAAAATTGAATGATGCGACGCCGGCGGCAAAATCATCATAGTTGATATACTCGACAGTAAAGACCCGGTTGGGCGCCACCCCTGTTGTCTGGTATTTTATACTGTTCGCCAAAGCTGCAGTACCGCCACTCACCCACAGGTCAGTATATAAAGGAGCCAGGGCAATATACGTTCCTGAATAAGTAGTTGGAGGGGTTGCCGCACAGCCGCTGGTACTGAAAGCCACAGGATCCTGTCGGTAGGCAATGGCACCACCGCAATTGATTGTACCCGCCCCGCCGTTTCCATCATATATGGCCCCGGAGAAATCAATGAAGCCGTTCAACCCAATACTTACTGTTGTATACCGTGTGCCGAGGTACCAAAAATCAAATCCCAAATTGACCGGATTGCTGCGGTTATCGTCATTCTGGTTGGCGGTGTTGTTCCTCCAGAACGCAACACTAATTCCTGTGCCGGCGATCGAGGTATAGGTTATCCCGGTAGTCTGGGCAACGGTATAGTTGGCCACCGACTGGGCTTGTGAAAGTGGGGTGCAAAAGCTGAGCAATAGCACCAAAAATCCGGGAATAGCAAAACAAGGATTGAACACAGAAATCTTCTCTGGTCTCCACTCTCTCCTATCTCCCTTCGACCGGATTGACCTTCTCATGATGTTATTTTGGCAAGCCCCAAAGATAGCACAATATATAGGTGAATAGGCAAGAATGCCGAGGCCTCAATCAGCGACCCTTGCTCCGGATTGCCTACCTGCGAATCAGAACGGCATAAGCCTTCTTGAAGGTTTCGGATGGTGCGCATAACCTAGTAAAGGGCTATGCAGCGAGCTTCTCGTATTCGGCGGGCAAGACGTGTACCGTATCGAGTCTAGTATCAAGTTTCCATCATCCAGCCACCAGCCCCTACTTCAACAACTCATTAATCGTCTGATTGAATTTCTCTTTCTGCTGCTCATAATATTCCCCCGTTCCGGGACCTGAGAATCCAGTATGGATATGCTTCACCTTGCCGTCTTTGCCAATAAAGATTGTCGTGGGGAAACCGATGACTTGATTGAGGGCGGGTAAAGTCTCGGATGCCTTTTTAGAATCGTTAACGCCGGCTACCAGCACCTCATAGGGTATCTCCAGCCTGGCCTTCATCTTCTTCACACGCTGGCTTCCATAGGCAAAGTCGGGCTTCTGCTCATAGGCGAGTCCGATGATCTCCACACCCCGGTCATGATTTTCTTTGTACCAGTCCACCAGGAAGCGCGTCTCATCGAGGCAGTTCGGACACCACGTGCCCAGGATCTGAAGCACGACGACTTTGTTCTTGTACCGCTCGTCGCCGGAGCTGACGATGACACTGTCAACATTCGGAAACGCAAAGTCGATGCGCTCATAGCCTTCCTTGAGATAGGTCAGCGACTCGGATTCCGGTGGACGGGCTTTTTCATTGCGTTTTCCTTCCCACTTCCTGTTACGCCCTCGGCCAAGCCACTGTCTGCCCACGATGGTGCTGTCGCCGGACTTGGTGGCATTGAAAATAAACAAATGATTGCCATCAAATGCACTCAGCCACAACGTGTCATTCACCACGTTGCCTTCGAGGTAGCGGAGGTCGCCGGTGGGCGTGAGAAAAGTACCCGTCGCATAATTCCCATTTTGATTGATAATACCGAGCGCGTTGGACGTGCTGGTTTCATTGAAGAACGTGACTTCAAACTTTCCTGAAAAGTCTGGAGCCACGGCCGTCGTGTCGCGCGGGATAAAACGGTAGGATTGCCCGAAGGCAGCGGCAAAAGGAAGACTATAACCCTTCGCATAGTTGATGACAAACCTGCCGATCAAGCTGTCATCACGGACGATGGTCTTGAATGCCGCATCAAACGTGTGAATGGTAAAGTTGACGGAATCACCCTTGACGGAGACCTCATCGAGCCGGATCCGCTCATCACCATTATGGATGTGCGCCACGTATGACCCGTCGGACTCCTTCGCGATATCCAGGTTGAACGGTAACATTTTCCCCTGCATGGTAATGGCTGCACGCCAAATGCCGGTGGGGACACTTGTCTCGGGGGTTGAACAGCTAATAACCACGAGGAGAAGAATAAGAAAGTAGGAACGGTACATGAATGTAGTTGATTGTAGATCGCCGGGGCAAAAGTAACAAAAGTAACCCCGATGGCTTCCGAAGCGAATGCCTCTACGTAGATTTCTTGAAGCACTCCCGAAGCCCTCGAAATACCCCCGAAGCACTCCCGAAGCATCTCGAAGCAAGCTCGAAGCATTTTTGAAGCAAGCTCGAAGCACGCTCGAAGCATTTTCGAAGCAAGCTCGAAGCGCTCTCGAAGCACCTTCAAAGCATGCTCGAACCAAAGGGTCATTTTCCTGAAGCACTCTCGAACGCTTTCGAAGGAAATGGGGTGTTCGAAGGGGTGTTCTCAAAAGAATTACGCTGATTTCTCGAACGATGGTTTTTTTCCTGAAGGGCGCGGTTGGTCCGGGCGTTCCTGCCTGTTTGCATGGCAGGCTGGCGTCCGGTCCATTCAAAGGCGGAAAAGACAATCACTACCCGCTTCTCGGCCCATCCATTCCATGAACTTATTTTCCTCTACCTTTGTCTCCCTTATTTGGCGGCCAAGCGCATTATACGTTAACTGGGGCTGACCGGTTTTGACAGGATGTGTGAGGGTGTATGCCAGCATGCAGGCTCGTGAGGGTAGAGCCTTAAACACTGCTCTCGAATTCTACGTGGCGAGAATACCTACGCCATGGCTGCTTAATCTGACCTAAGGTTAGATTAGCTTATCCCAGGATAAGATCCAGGGAGGCCATCATCGCCCGGCGCCTCTGTTTTGCGGGAGCCGGATATGCGGTGTCGATCAGCAAAACTGGGCCCTCGTGTGTCGCGCACGGGTGTCAAGACAACAGCGACTACGGAAGGGTTTAGGCTGTTGCCTGCCTTGCTCTCCCCGACAACCAAAGTCAACTAAGCATGTAGAACGTACACGTTCATCTTCTCTGGACCAGGGTTCGATTCCCTGCAGCTCCACAAAAAGCCCGGATCACAGTGATCTGGGCTTTTTTGATTCCGTTGAAACTTTGAGTAAGCACCGCAACGACGGGGGGACCGCGAACCGCTTTGCGGTATTTGGCGCCTCTCACTCGATGTGGTAGTTACCCACGCTACGGGACCCAGGCACAGCCACGTGGCATACTTTTTTATAGGTATATCGGTATCCCCATTCCCCATGAACATCAAGAGAATTTTTGGTACCCTGCTGACGCTGCTAGGCATCGGTGGGCTCATCTACGCCGCAGTCGTATTCACGAACACGTCGGGCGGTGTCCGCGACATCAGGTCATTGATCATCTACGGTGTCTTGGGCATCATCTTCTTTATTGCCGGAATTGGGCTGGTGCGGATGGTGAAGGATGAAGGTTGAAATAGTGTAACCAGTTTCCAGTATCCGTTTTCCAGCATACAGCATCTTTTGCTAAATTGTCAGGGTTAACTCAAACCTTGCACCATGGAAAAACGCTGCCTCATCATTATGCCGAAAACCGATCCGGAGGGTTATGCCCAGGGACACTTCAACCGGGTTTATCAATACATCGTAGTGCCGGCCTGCCGGTTCGCAGGCTTTTCGCCCAGCCGGGCCGATGACCCCATTGCCAGCGATACACCCATGGATATCCTGAAGAACATCGTCGAGTATGAAATGGTCATCTGCGACCTGAGCTCAAAATTTCCGCTTGCCTTGTACGCCTTTGCCATCCGACAGTCCCTCAACTTGCCCGTGACTTTGATACACGATGCCAAGACCAGGATCGCCATCGAACTCCAGGCCTATGGCGTTGTCGAATACGATGACTCGCTGCGCATTGATACCGTGCAAACGGAAATTGAATCCCTGAGCGGACTCCTCACCCATACCTTCGCCAACAAGGCCGAGCGACATGCGCTGCTCAACCGCCTGGATCTCGGAGGCGGTGTGCAAGAAACGCCCAGTGCCTCCAGCAATGAGGAAGAGCCCACACGGCAAACTGAATCTCACATCCCCGTCATCAGCCCCATCCCCGACTATGTGGGCGATACCATCACCCAACAGGAAGAACTCGACGCCCTGAAAGTGGGCGACATCGTTTTTCACATCAACTACGGCAAAGGCGAAATCAAAACGGTTGGCAAGATGGCCAAGGACAAAGTCGCCAGGATCGAATTTGAATCGGAGTCAAAGTTGTTGGTGTTGACGCCTTCGGGTAAGCTGAGGAGAGTGAAGAAATAATCATCACCCCGGCACCCCGGCATCTTGAGACGCCTGTCATCCCGGACTTGTTCCGGGAGAATTTGAATCGGAGTCAAAGTTACTCTTGCTGACACCGTCGGGGAAGCTGCGAAGGGTGAAGAAATAGGCTGTCATCCCGGACTGTTCTCCCCGGCCTTATTCCGGGGTTCCGGCTGTCATCCCGGACTTGTTCCGGGATCCATCCCTACCTTGTCAATGACCAGATAATCCCTCTTCGACACCGACTGCCGTGTGATCATCTCCGCAATAAATCCCGTGAGGAACAATTGCGTACCCAACACAACGGCCACCAGCGCGAGGTAGAAAATAGGCTGCTGTGTAACATCCCGCTTAAGAGGGATGTGGGAGATGTAGACGGAGTCGAGTTTATCCCAGAGGATTTTGGCGGTAAAGAAAAAGCCGACCAGAAACGACAATAGTCCCCAGGTGCCAAAGAAGTGCATGGGGCGACGGGCGAAACGGCCCACGAAGGTGATGGTGAGCAGATCGAGGAATCCACGCAGGAATCGTTCGAGACCAAACTTGCTCGTGCCGTATTTGCGCTCGTGGTGCTCCACCACCTTTTCGCCGATGCGGGTAAACCCCGCCCACTTGGCGATGACCGGAATGTAGCGGTGCATCTCGCCGTAGACGGTGATACTCTTCACCACAACCCGTGAATAGGCTTTGAGACCACAGTTGAAATCGTGAAGCCTTATTCCGGAAATCAGTCGTGTGACGTAATTGAAAAACTTCGACGGGAATGTCTTCGAGATAGGATCATGACGCTTCTTCTTCCAGCCTGATACCAAATGAAAACCATCTTTGCGGATCATCGTGTACAGACCGGGTATTTCATCAGGACTATCCTGCAAATCCGCATCCATGGTAATGACAACCTCTCCTTGTGCGGCACGAAATCCAGTGTGCAACGCCGCCGACTTGCCGAAGTTGCGATTGAACCGGATGGCCCGCATCGAAGGATTTGCCGCATTCAGTGCCACCATTGCCGCCCAGGTACGGTCGCTGCTGCCGTCATCAATGAAGATCACTTCATAGGAATATCCGTTGGCCTTCATGACCCGATCAATCCATGCCCCCAACTCGGGAATGGACTGCTCTTCGTCTTTGGCAGGGATGATCACAGATATATCGAGCGTCTCTTTCAATAGCTTACGGTTCAGGAATTGGGGCTCAGGAGTTTAATGCTTGCTGGATTCCAGGTTCTTTTAGCCATGGAATACTGGTTACCGATTTCATTTGTTGGTTGCAGGTCCCTGATCCCTATCATTCACTGCGTCTCCGCACCTCCGCGGTTAAATTAAACCTCCTCAGGCTGATTCTTCCTCACAAATAGCGAAGTAATCGCTGCAATGATCGCGTACCAAATCATTGACTTCAGAAAGGTCAAGGCCTGTCCGCCGATCGTGAATTGATTTGGCATGTCTGTCCGCATCTCTTCGATTGCTTTGTCAATGCTCTCTTGTGGTGCTCCAAATCCTGCCATCATCTCCTCCGTATTCCTGATGATAGCATCTGTCATTCTGTTGGAAAGATCAGGATCCACAACGTGGTAGAGAATCATACCAAAGATGGTTCCCACAACACCGGAAATGGCAAGGACCATCAATCCGTGCTGAAATGCCTTCCCGTAGGAAAGGAATCCATCGCCCTCCGACCGGAAATTAATTCCTGCATAGATGACATATCCCAATCCAATGATCAACATCAGACCCAGAAACTTGAAACTTACCATGATCGAGAAATCGACAACATAGCAAAGAACGACGATGACGACACTTATTGCGCCCAGGATCATGCCATGCTTAAGAGCATGATTCACCAGGCTAGGCGCACCTGCCTCGGTTGTTTGTTGGTCTTCCATTGGTTTTTGGTTTTAGGGTATAGGTATATCTCAACATGCTAAAATTACAGAGTTTCCGGGAATAGTCCATGTTTTTCACCGCTAAGACGCGAAGGCGCAAGACATGGATTAAATATGCGATAGTCCTTCCATTCATCATTTCTGAGCGAAACTTTGCGCCTTAGCGACTTAGCGGTTAATAGACTCTGTCTACTTGGGATAATGACACTACGGAGCCCAATCCCTCAACTTGAAAAACCCTCGCTGACTACACCTCCACTGGCGTCCTTCTCAGAACAATTGAAACAATAATGCTCACAAAAAAGCTAATGATAAACGTCTGAAAGAAATACCGGCTGGCCATGAAGTACTTGTCAGCTTTCTTCAACTCGGCGAGTCCCTGCTCAAAGGTCTCTCTACCGATGCGGTCAATGTCTTCCGGCGAGAACGACTTTGTTTGTTCGGAAGCCAGGCGTATGAATTCACTCACAAAGCCGGGCTCGAGCGTAGCAAAGACCCAGATGCCCATCCACGAAAGTGCAGCGCACACCAATGTCATCACAAAACCAGCGACCATCCCCTGACCGAAATACAACGTACCCGACTGGTGCAAGTCACGTATCTCTTTCAGCGCAAAGAGCAGCATCACCGCGATCACTGGAATGCGCGGGTCAAGAAAGGGATTGATGAGGTACGGGTGCTTCTCCATGTAGTACAGGGAGACAATGAAGATCATCACCAGCACGCCGCTGATTGCACCAAAGCGGGCGGCGACTCTAAGTAATGGGCTTTGGAGAATCTTATTGAGCATCCTGTAATGTCTTTTCACCGCAGAGACGCGGAGACGCAGAGAAAACTATTAAATAGTAAACCGAACGGGTTGATTATTGTTATGAATTGTCCAAACTGCGCGCTGACTTCACAAGCTAGAACTGGATAATCCATATTCCATG
>CAYMPU010000132.1:0-12955 GCA_964392375.1 uncultured Ohtaekwangia sp.
AGGATACCGGTCGACGCAAGGCCCAAAAGGAAAGTCGCCGCGCTGGTGATGAGACTGGTGGACGTCAGGCTGGCTTTAACATTCAGAAACAGTTTTTCAACGCCAGCTTCGAAGGTCTTGATCTCTTGCCCTTCCGCATTGAATCCCTTGATCACGCGAACGCCATTCAATGTCTCCGTAAGTCGGCCGGTGACATCGGCCGTAATCTTGCCGCGCTCGCGGAAGATGGGGCGGATTTTGGCGAAGGCTTTTAGTGAGATTAGACCAAAAATCAGCACCGGGCCAAGGGTGTACAGCGTCATCATGGGGCTGATGCGGATCATCAAAATCAGACACAATACCGCCGTCAATACACCGCCCACCAACTGAACCAGACCTGTGCCCACGAGGTTGCGAACACCTTCCACGTCATTCATGATCCTGCTGACCAAGGCACCGGACTTATTGTTGTCGAAAAATCGGATTGGCAGACGAAGAACTTGCTTCTGGACTTTCGACCGCAGCACAGAGATCAGGTGCTGAGCTTCCACACTGAGTATCTGTGTGAGCACATAAGACGTCACGGATTGAATCAAAATCGAAACCGAAATCGCTATCAAAAGCAACTTGAGCATTTCCAGGTCGCCTTTGGCAATCACATCGTCCATCAGGTATTGCGTCGCCGCCGGGAGTACCAAACCCGATAGGCGGCTGATGATGATCAGGACGAGGCCGACCAGCAGAATGCCACGACGGGGCCAGATAATGGTCTTAAAGACCTGGGCAATAGTGACTTTGGATTTGCTCATAGGGGGAATGGGGGTGCAAGGTACTAGAGGGAAGACGGAATGGGCAAACTTTTATTGTAAATGGCGGTTAGCATTTAGCTGTTGCTGTTGGTGGCGCAACCCCAAGTTGTAAGCGCGAGCATTGGAAGAGTTCAAGGTTTAAGGCTCCGGGTTTCAGGTTCAAAGTTCCGGGTTCAAGGTTCCGGGTTCCGGGTTCAAGGTCCGGGTTCAAGGTTCCATCCCATCAGACAGGCGGGCAATTCAACAACTTGTCAGACCAAATTGACGTGATAGACATCCGTTTCGTTGCGCTGGATGTTGGCGACATGGAACCCGCCAGGTTCGGAGATTTGCTCGAGCAGGTCAAAGACTTTGCACGATTTAGGTAGGCCAGCGAAGATGAGGAGGAATGTGAATGGCTGGAGGTCGGGTATCAAGGTCCAGAGGGGGGCGTAGGTGATGTTTTCGGCGTGGATGAGCTCGGCTTTGGCAGAAGAGTGCTTGTCGACTAGAAAGGTTGTCTTCCAGATGCGGATGAGCATCTCCTGCCATTGGTTGTCGAAGTGGCAGTGGACATAAACAAACGAGTCGTTCATCAACTCAGGGTGCAACTGCGCCAAGAGCTCCATATCGACAGAAGGCTTGGCTTTGACGGGAGGTTCGACGGTGGTGGTTTTGGCCATGCGAGGGCAAATCTAAGAATTGCGCGCAGTAATTAGCACGTTTAGTGCTTCGAAGAGAGCGCGGGTAACCAACCCGGCACAGGGCCGGGGCCAAGGCACGAAGGCGCTAAGTACCGCAAAGAACAAAATGCTTATACCCATTTGCTAAACCTGAATTCCTTCGCGGTACTCCGCGTCGCTGCGCCGTTGCGGTGGTTACTCAAACTTCCGGGTTCAACGAATGATCCAAAAAAGCTTAACTTGTTATTCCCAACACCCCTTACCATGCACCGCACAAATTGCCTCCTGATTCCTCTGTGCATCCTCATGACGATAGGCGCCTTAGGCCAATCCGGGGAAGTAGACCGGCTGAAAAAGGCTCTCCAGGAAAGCGAGGAGAAATCCAATTATTGGAAAAAGGAAGCTGAGGCGAATATGGCCCGGGCCGTGGCCGCAGAGAAGGAAGCCATGCGCCTGCGAAGCCTTGCCATCGCCCGTGAGGTAGCTGTTCGCTCAACAGAAGTGGAAGACAAGAATCTGTCAGCACTGTTGGCCG
This sequence comes from uncultured Ohtaekwangia sp., assembly GCA_964392375.1. GTDB lineage: Bacteria > Bacteroidota > Bacteroidia > Cytophagales > Cyclobacteriaceae > ELB16-189. The sequence continues at coordinate 1,986 of CAYMPU010000132.1, forward strand.
TTCAATCCAACACGCTCCACAGAAACTCCGGTGGCTATCCTTATGATGATCAAATTTACAATGCACTGTTTAAAGCAGCGAAGGATCAAGGAAGTCTACCAAAGGATTTGAGTGACCCTACGCAACCATCGCATTCCTTGATCGGGATCCGAAAGGGTACCCTATACTCGATTGGATTAACCGGCGAGGTGGTGCGGTGGACACAATCCAATGATGAATGGATGAGTGAACAAGTGTTGGTTGTGCACATGGATGTGCCCTATACTTCGATTGAGGTGAGTCCCGATGCGCGGCATGTTCTGATCGGAAGGCCAACAAAAGTAAAGGGGAACAGTCAGGCAGAACTCTATGAACTGGGCACCACACAAAAAGACCCGACAATCATTGGAGGCTTCAAGTCCAATATCTCGAAAGTCATTTTCACGCCCGATGGAAGCGGGTTCTACGCCTTGCACAACGACGGAAATTCAATTGCGTATTCCAACCTGATCACCACTAAGGATGTGGCCACAACAAAAGAACCCATTACCACCATCGCACTCTCGACCGATGGAACCAGGCTCACAGGAGCTGGGAAGAATACCGTGTACGTTTGGAATATCCGAGACTTCAGCAGTAGTGAAGTTGCGCTACCGGATCCGGACATTCAACTCACCACCTTAGACTTCTTAAGGGATCAATCCCAGGCAGAATCTCGAATCGTAGCCGGTGATCGCAACGGACTTTGGTGGATCATCGATTCCAGCTATGGGCTTACCCGGATCATAAGGAAATCGCACTTCAGCCACAGGGCTGCTATCCAGCAGATTGCCTTTAGTCCGGATGGAAACTTTATGGCCACTGCTTCGAACAACCATACTTTGCAGATCTGGAATACCGCTAAACTCCAAGCGGACCCAATCCAGCCCCGAGACGTGCTCTGCGGAGGCTCGCTGTCATTCTCCCCCGATGGAAGACAAGTACTCTTTACCTCACCACCATCCAGAGTCAAGACCCAGAACCCGATTTCCCGAGTGTACCTGAACCTCAATGATCTCAGCGATCAATTTTGTCGCAGGTTAAAGAGAAACCTGACAAAAGATGAATGGGAAGATTTTTTTCAGGGATTGCCCTATGAGAGGACGTGTGAGGACTTGCCGGCTAATAACAAGTAGACCTCTGTGAGCACGCGGCAGCCGAGGAATGATTGCTTTACAAAAGGAAGATAAACCCCGCGTTGACCAATAAGGCATTGATCGGCTGTGTGAATGTGTCGGTTGTTTGTTGCACCACAACAGCAGCCGAGGTAACCTTGAAGCTGTAGTTCACACTGGGAGCGGCATTCATGTAGTCCACTCCCGCTGTAAATGATACCGCGGGCGACATCGCTGTACGAATGTTTAAACCCACCAGATAAGTGAACGAACCGGTGGATTCATTCTTATAATCATACCGGACATTATACGAACCTCCGGTGCCGATGCCACTGATATACCGTTCCTTGGACATCAGCATCAACCAGCCCCCCTGAGCACGGATGCTCAACGCAAAGGACTTGCCATGCACCGGGTCGAAGTAACCACCCGCGAGGATAGAGACCATCCTCCAGTTTTCCCCCTCACCATACCATTCCCCTGGAGGCGCTGAAGCTTTACTGTTCGCCGCCACGGCGTCCATATCATAGCCGAAACTATTGTATCGGACTGTGGCCAGAAACCCAAAATGTTTTTGTGCGCTCATCAATAGATAGCTTGCGTCGAAGGCGAGGCCCGGCAATGCGTAGCCGGATTCGTCACTCGTTTTGTCTACCGCAGCAAATGTAGAAACCGGAATTCCAAGACTCAGACTAAAAGATAAGCCTTTGGATGGTGTCTGCCTTGTGTCCTGGGCATGAATAGTCGAAGCGATATGAATAAGCAGTAGCAGGAGAAAGATAGCGCGTCGCATAGCAATGATGGTTAGGGTTACTACGTCTGAACTATTTACATTCTAACCCAAAAGGTACCTTATGCACTCATCCCATTCACAATCTCAATTGCCTTGTCAATCTCTTCAACACTATTGAAAATGTGCGTGCAATGTCTCACCCCAAAAGTATCCCCCTGAGAACGCGGGCGCATCTTCGCCTTCGCCCAGTAGGTCTCCTGTAGCTGCGCGCCCGTCTTGCCTTCAACATTGTAGACTGAAATACCGGCACACATGCTTTCTTCGGCCGGGGTGAACATCTTCACCTTCTTGTTCTTTCGGAGCCCCGTGCGCAGTCGCTCGCCGAGGAACTTGATGCGGGCATAGACTTTGTCGGGGCCGATCTCGTTGTGGAAGTCGATGGATGCCTCCAGGCCCTTCAGCACCGGGAAGTTGCCTGTGCCGCGCTGGGTGAAGCGGAAGCCTTCGTCTTCGTGCTGATTCCAGCGGTAGCTTGCCACCGTGGTCCAGATATCTTTGATCTTGTCGGCCTTCACGTACATGAAGCCCGTGCCTGCCGGTGCGCCCATCCATTTGTGGAAACAGCCGAGGTACACATCGCAGCCGAGGTCTTTCACATCAATCTTGATCTGCCCTACCGTCTGCGCGCCGTCGAGGACGGTAAGGATGCCTCGCCGCGATGCTTCGGCACACAGTTCTTTTGCCGGGACAATCGCTCCGCTTCCCGTGATCTGATGCGAGATCATCAGCACCTTGGTCTTCGGTGTCATGGCCTTCACCATGAGGTCATACACCTGTTGAGCATTTTGTATCGGCTTGGGGATCTCTACCATCTTCAACACGGCCCCATAACGTTTCTCTTTTACCTGCCAACCCCCCAGACCACCACCATGCTCCTGGTTGGTGGTGATGATTTCATCACCGGGCTGCAGCGTGATGCCGTTGGCGATGTAACTCATACCGTTGGTGACGTTGTCGGTCATCGCGATCTCCGCCGCGGTCCCATTGATCAGCGTCGCAACCTTTGTGCGAATGCCCAGCAGATTGTTATACCCGCTGATGAATTCCTCCGCATTGTCATTCTTGTATTCCCAATCGGCCACATCCGTAGCGATGTAGCGCAGATGTTCGACCATCCTGTCAAACACCACACGCGGCATCGCTCCTACCGTACCCGGGTTGAAGAAGACTTTGTCCTTCGACAGCATGAACTGGTCGCGGACCTTATTCCAGAACAGCGGGTCATCCGCCACCGGCATCTCGGGTGTTGCGGCGTGAGCATTTCCGGAAAGGGTAGTCAGCGCCAGCGCGCCGAGACCGATGGATTGGATGGCTTTTCTGCGACTTGTCATTGGAGTTGGTGTTGAATGGGTAAGATAATGGTTTTTGGTGAATTAGGGATTGCCAGCATCGATGGGGGACTTCCATTTTAGAGAGTGGGTATTCACCGCGGAGACGCAACGGCGCAAAGTACCGCGAAGAAATTCCTTGCGGTTTTCTGCGCCCTAGCCACGGCCTTGTGCCGGGGTGGTCACTCGCTCTCTCCGCAAGTCAGCATCCAGTACCCATCATCCAGTATCCAGCACCCAGCACCCAGTACCTATCTTTGCATCGACTACATTTTAGCACCATGAACATCTCTTCAAAGCACCTGATCATCAAACCTTCCCTCCTTCCCAACGCGGGCAAAGGCCTGTTCACCCTCGTCGACATCCGCAAAGGCGACAGGATCGTAGAATACAAAGGCCGCCGTAGAAAGTGGAAGGATGTAAAACACCTTGACGGTCACAACGGCTACCTCCTTCGCCTCAGCCGCACCATGGCCATCGATGCGTTGCCTACCCTCTCGGCCCTCGGACGCTACGCTAACGATGCCATGGGCCTTACCCGCGTACCGGGACTCCGCAACAATGCCGAGTATCTTATTTACGGGGACCGCGTATACATCGAAGCCACGCGCACCATCCGCAAAGGGGAAGAGGTGCTGGTCTCCTATGGAAGGGAATTTTGGGCGTTGCAAAGGAAACTGGCGTCGAAAAAAAATGATTTGGACTGAGTTTTTCAGAAGGTTCTCCGAACCCTCTCTAAACCTCTTCTAAACCTACTCCGAACATTCTCTGAAACTTCTCTGAAACTTCTCTGAATACTCTCTGAGAGTTCTCTGAGGCCTCTCTGAAGAGTCTCTGAAGGCTCTCTGAAGAAACTGCTGATTTCTCTGAGGGTTCTCTGAAGAATCTCTGAGAGGTCACTGCGGAAAACCTTGTTTTCTCTGAAGAACCAGCGACCCCAAGCACCCTGCACTCAGGCACCCAAACACCCTGACACCCTGACACCCAAACACTTTTTCCGTATTTTTACCCCATGAGCGAGACCACAGCAACCAGCGAAAAGGTAGAAAAGAAGAACCTCGGCGGCCACCAGGCTCCGGAGCCCTATAAGCCCAAGCACAAGGTGAGGATCGTCACCGCCGCCAGCCTCTTCGACGGGCATGACGCAGCCATCAACATCATGCGACGCATCATACAGGCGACCGGGTGCGAGGTGATCCATTTGGGCCACGACCGCAGTGTAGAGGAAGTGGTCAATACCGCCATTCAGGAAGATGCGCAGTCCATCGCGATGACCAGCTACCAGGGTGGGCACACCGAGTACTTCAAGTACATGTACGACCTTCTTCAGGAGAAGGGCGCAGGTCATATCAAGATCTTTGCCGGTGGCGGCGGCGTCATCCTTCCCGATGAGATCAAAGAGCTGGAAGCCTACGGTATCACAAAGATCTATTCACCCGACGACGGCCGAGCCATGGGACTCCAGGGTATGATCAACGACCTCGTGCGGAAAAGCGATTACCCGCTGGGTGAGACACTCACCGATGAGCTCGCCGGACTTGAGAAGAAGAATCCGCTGGCAATTGCACGATTGATTTCAGCGGCGGAGAATTATACAGAGAAACACACCGCAACCTTCGCTAAGGTGCAGACCCTGGGCGATGCCGCTCACGTACCGGTCCTTGGCATCACCGGTACCGGTGGCGCAGGAAAATCCTCCATGGTCGATGAGATCGTGCGGCGCTTTCTTTTCGACCAGCGCGACAAATCGATCGGGCTCATCTCGGTAGACCCTTCCAAGCGCAAAACGGGCGGCGCGCTGCTCGGCGACCGCATCCGGATGAACGCCATCAACAACAACCGTGTCTTCATGCGGTCACTGGCAACACGGCAATCGAATCTCGCTTTGTCGGCGTACGTGAAAGAAGCCATCCAAATACTCAAAGCCGCCAAATTTGACCTGATCATCCTCGAGACATCCGGCATTGGACAGAGCGACACAGAAATTCTAGACCACAGTGATGTTTCGCTGTACGTCATGACACCCGAGTACGGTGCCGCCACGCAGCTCGAGAAGATCGACATGCTCGACTTTGCCGATGTGATCGCGCTCAACAAGTTCGACAAACGCGGCGCCCTGGACGCCCTCCGCGACGTGAAGAAACAATACCAACGCAACCACGGGCTCTGGGATAAGAAACCGGAAGACATGCCCGTGTTTGGAACCATCGCATCGCAGTTCAACGACCCTGGCACCAACCAACTCTACAAACACCTCATCGACACCCTGATCGCCAAGGCCAAAGCGCCGATCACGTCCAGCTTCCAGGTGACGCGCGAGATGTCGGAGAAAATCTTCGTGATCCCGCCTCACCGCACACGCTACCTCAGTGAGATTTCAGAAAGCAACCGGCAGTACGACCAGTGGGTGAATGCGCAGGCCGAAACCGCCCAGCGTTTATATGCTATCCGGTTGACGATGAGCGCGATTGCGGATGAGTCGACACGGAAGGCCCTGCAGCAGGAATTTGAAAAGCAGAAGCTGAACATCGATCCCAAGAACTGGAAATTGGTTGCTGAAGAATGGGAGGCGAAAGTGAAGAAATACAAAGACCCTATTTTTAAGTTCAAGGTTCGCGACAAAGAACTCGGCATTGCCACACACACCGAGTCCCTCTCCCACCTGCAGATCCCGAAGATCGCGCTGCCGAAATACAAGGCCTGGGGCGACCTGCTGCGCTGGACCTTGCAAGAGAATGTTCCGGGCGAATTTCCATATACCTCCGGCATTTATCCCTTCAAACGTGAAGGTGAAGACCCGACACGGATGTTCGCCGGCGAAGGTGGTCCCGAACGCACCAACCGCCGCTTTCATTATGTCAGCCACACGACTCCTGCCAAGCGACTGTCGACAGCCTTTGATTCGGTAACGCTCTACGGCAACGATCCTGATTTTCGGCCGGACATCTACGGCAAAATTGGTAACTCCGGGGTGAGCATTTGTTGCCTGGACGATGCGAAGAAACTCTACAGTGGTTTCAACCTCGCTGATCCGCGTACGTCGGTGTCGATGACCATCAATGGTCCGGCGCCCATGTTGCTGGGCTACTTCATGAACACGGCCATCGACCAGCAATGCGAATTGTACATCGTCAAGAATGGCTTGCAAGAAGAAGTAAAGAAAAAGATTGCGGCCCTCTACGCCGCTAAAAAAGCAACACCTCCTGTCTATCAAGGCCCTCTGCCCAAAGGGAACGACGGTCTCGGTCTCATGCTCCTCGGCGTGACCGGCGACCAGGTTTTGCCGAAGGATGTGTATGAGAAAATCAAAGCTGAGACGCTGACGCAAGTTCGGGGTACTGTGCAGGCAGATATTCTGAAAGAAGATCAGGCGCAGAACACCTGTATCTTCTCTACCGAGTTTGCCCTTCGCCTCATGGGCGATGTGCAACAGTATTTCATTGATAAGAAGGTTCGAAACTTCTATTCGGTATCCATCTCCGGTTATCACATCGCCGAAGCCGGCGCCAATCCCATTTCGCAGCTGGCCTTCACGCTGGCGAACGGTTTTACCTATGTCGAGTACTACCTCAGCCGGGGCATGGACATCAACGCCTTTGCTCCCAACCTGTCGTTCTTCTTCAGCAACGGTATCGACCCTGAGTATTCCGTGATTGGCCGTGTGGCCCGGCGCATTTGGGCGAAGGCCATGAAGAACAAGTACGGCGCCGATGCGCGGAGTCAGATGCTGAAGTACCACATCCAGACCTCCGGCCGTTCGCTGCACGCTCAGGAGATCGACTTCAACGATATACGCACCACGTTGCAGGCCCTGTACGCCATCTACGACAACTGCAACTCGCTACACACCAATGCCTACGACGAGGCCATTACGACACCTACCGAAGAGTCCGTACGTCGTGCGATGGCCATTCAGCTGATCATCAACAAGGAACTGGGTCTTGCCAAGAATGAGAACCCCATGCAGGGATCCTTCATCATCGAAGAGCTGACCGACCTCGTCGAAGAGGCTGTGCTTACCGAATTCGACCGCATCACCGAGCGCGGAGGCGTACTGGGTGCCATGGAGACCATGTATCAGCGGGGGAAGATCCAGGAAGAAAGTCTACACTACGAAACCCTCAAGCATACGGGCGAGTACCCCATCATCGGTGTGAATACGTTCCTGAGTTCGAAAGGCTCGCCGACGATCACACCGCAGGAGGTCATTCGTGCCACAACCGAAGAAAAAGAGTACCAGATCAAGATGCTGCGTGCCCTCAAGGAGTTTCACACATCCGACAGCCCTGCGCACATACAGCAGATCCAGGAGGCAGCCATTAAGAACAAGAATATCTTCGAAGCACTGATGGAGGCCTGCAAGGTTTGCTCACTCGGGCAGATTACGGAAGCATTGTTCCAGGTAGGTGGGCAGTATCGACGGAACATGTAGTTGTCAGAGTTCCTGACACGAATAGGTCCAGGTTTCAGACTTTCCGGTACTTGAAGTAGCAGCCGTTGGATATCCTTCGCTGTTGTATTGATACACGATCGTCTCCACCGTTCCGTTGACGGTTCGCTTCGTCACATTGCTGTAAGGTTGAATTGACGGCAGAAACTCCCTCAGCGGGTTAATCTTATTGTCATATTCAAGATAGGTCGTATACACATCACCCAGCGTGGACTGCGTGGTTATCGACGATGGATTCTTTGTCGCTATATCGGGATAGACATACGTATCGATAGCGATCAATGTATCCGTGGCGGTGATGATCCGGTTGGTGACTGTCTCTACCTGACCGGTGGCATTGTATACGTAGGTGATACGTTCAATTTCATCCGTCCGTTCTTCTTCGCGGGTGATGAGCCTATTTTGGGTATCATAGATATAGGTCGTTGTGTGGGTCAAACCCATACCATTCATCACGGATAAAGCAACAAGCCCGAGATTGTTGTATACGTAGGTAGTCAGGGAGGATTCCAGGCCGGTGGTCATGGTTTCCGAAGTAAGCCGGGTACCATTCGTATATCCATAGGCTATGCTGTGTGATTGGGTGGCATAGGTCGCCACAAAGCACAGCATGGACTTTTCAGACGTATTGCAACTGACGAATGATAATATGGCAAAAGTCAACGTCCATATCCCAAAGCGTGGCGCGTTACAAGTCGATAGTTTACGTGGCGAAGTCAACATGTTCCATGATGGCTATGCGTGAGAAGACAGGGCAAGATAGCGGTTGCTCGGGGCTAAATCAATGAGATCGCGCTGGCGGCCTCACCCGGAAAACGGCACGGTGGTGATTTCTTGGGTGTTAGACGAAATTCCAATCCACATCACCGATATTTTAGGGTGACATCCGCTGTGCATTTCCATATTCTTGGTACATTCAACATCCATCAAAACCCATCATTATGCTAAAGTACATGGTGACCTTTGTTGTCGTCGCTGCCTTTGTGGTTACTGGCTTCGGCCAGCAAAAGAAGAAAGCTGCTCAGGCCAGGCCTGAATCCAAAGTCATTGAGAACAAACCTGCCCTGGCGGCCCCGCAGAAAATCACTACCGTTGAGGGCATCACGGAATATCGCTTGCAGAACGGATTGCGCGTGCTGCTATTCCCTGATCCATCCAAACAGACCATTACGGTGAACATTACCTACATGGTTGGGTCCAAGCACGAAAACTACGGTGAGACCGGCATGGCACACCTGTTGGAGCACCTTGTGTTCAAAGGGACGCCCAAGCACCCCAATATTCCCCAAGAACTGACCGAGCACGGCGCCTCTCCCAACGGCACCACCTGGTATGATCGCACTAACTATTACGAGACCTTCTCGGCAACCGAAGAGAACCTGAAGTGGGCGTTGGACCTTGAAGCTGACCGCATGATCAACTCATACATCGCGAAGAAGGATCTCGATAGTGAGATGACCGTGGTACGCAACGAATTCGAAATGGGCGAGAATGATCCGTCGAGCGTGCTGGAAGAACGTGTTACAGCGACAGCTTTCCTGTGGCACAACTATGGAAAGTCAACCATTGGTTCACGTGCTGATCTGGAGAATGTGCCGATCGATCGCCTGCAGGCTTTCTACCGTAAGTACTACCAGCCGGACAATGCCACGCTGGTGGTTGCTGGCAAAATTGAAGAAGGAAAAACCCTGGAGATGATCAACCAGCAATTTGGAACGATCCCTAAGCCCGAGCGGGAGATTCCGACGACCTACACTGTTGATCCTACGCAGGACGGCGAACGTTCTGTGGTACTGCGTCGCACCGGAGATGTGCAGGTAGCCATGGCGGCGTATCATATTCCGGCAGGCTCGCACCCTGACTTCGCGCCCTTGCAAGTCCTGGCCCGCGTTCTCGGCAGCCCTCCCTCCGGCCGCCTTTACAAGTCGCTCATTGATACGCAAAAGGCCAGCCGCGTCGCTTCGTACACCCTGCAGTTCAAAGATCCCTTCCTAATGTTCGTCTATGCAGAAATACTTAAGGAAAAATCACTCGACGATGCCAAAGCAACCCTACTGGCGACGATGACCGACGTGATCAAGAATCCCCCGACCAAGGAAGAAGTGGAGCGGGCAAAGAACGAAATTCTCAAGCAGATTGAGCTTTCGTTCAACTCGTCCCAAAGCATCGCCATGCAGCTGACAACCTACACGGGTATCGGCGACTGGAGGATGCTGTTCCTGACCCGCGACCGTGTCAAAACAGTGACCATGGAAGATGTCAGCCGCGTGGCCGCTCTGTATCTCAAAGATGATAACCGGACGGTGGGAGTGTTCATCCCTACCGACAAGCCCGAGCGGGCTGAGATTCCGGCCTCACCGGACGTCGATGCCCTTGTAAAAGACTACAAGGGAGATAAGGCTGTTGTCGCCGGCGAAGCCTTTGATCCATCTCCCGCCAACATCGAATCGCGTGTAACCCGTGCAGAACTTCCCAACGGTGCCAAACTGGCGATGCTTTCCAAGAAGACCCGCGGCGAAGGCGTTGAAGTTCGGCTCATGTTCCGGTTTGGTAATGAGAAGTCCCTCTCAGGCAAGGCACAGGCCGGCGAATTTGCTGCGAGCATGCTCAACCGCGGCACTTCGAAGCACACACGCCAGCAGATCAAAGATGAATTTGACCGCCTCAAAGCAAATGTCAGCATATTCGGAAGTGCTTCACTCACGTCCGTCAATATAACGACCACCCGGCCCAACCTCGTCGAGGTAATCAAATTGGTCGGTGAAGTACTCAAGGATCCTTCCTTCCCCGCCGATGAATTGGAGAAGCTGAAGAATGAACAGCTTGCACAGATTGAATCGAATCGCAGCGAGCCCATGGCCCTGGCACCACGGACATTATCACGACACCTGACACCGTATGGCAAGAGTGATCCACGCTATTTGCCCACCTTCGACGAAAAAGCTGCCGACATCAAATCGGTAACTCTGGAGGAAATCAAGAAGTTCTACAAAGAAACGTATGGCGTCACGAAGGGAACAACCATCTCCGCTGTTGGTGATTTCGATGCAGCTTCATTAAAGACCCTTCTGGCCGAACAGTTCGGCAACTGGAACAGCCCTGCGCCGTACGCACGGCTTGAAGGGAAGCTCTTCCAGGTTACTGCCGTCAATCAGGCACTGGAGACTCCTGACAAGGCAAATGCGGTATTCATGGCAGGCTACAATTTTGAGATGAGGGACGACCATCCCGACTATGCAGCCGTTCTGATTGGCAACTACATGCTC
>CAYMPU010000133.1:0-12840 GCA_964392375.1 uncultured Ohtaekwangia sp.
TGGTTCTTGATGATGCCGCGCTTGTCCATACACAGGCCGATGATGGCTCCGATGTACTCCGACTTGGTGATGATTTGTGCTGTGATGTACGGCTCTTCGATCATGTCCATCATCGTCGGGTCGGGCATTTCCGACGGCGCGTTGATTTCGATCACTTTGCCATTGGTGAGGTTCGCTTTGAACTTTACCGAAGGGACTGTGGTGATCACGGTCATGCCGAACTCGCGTTCGAGGCGTTCCTGGATGATCTCCATGTGGAGCATGCCGAGGAAGCCGCAGCGGAAGCCGAAGCCTAGGGCCGCTGAAGTCTCCGGTTCCCAGACGAGCGATGCATCGTTGAGTTGTAGTTTTTCCATGGAGGCGCGGAGTTCTTCAAACTCGTGTGTATCCACCGGGTAGATACCCGCAAAGACCATGGGCTTCACATCTTCAAAGCCGTGGATGGCTTCGCCGGGGTTGTCGACGAGGGTGATCGTATCCCCAACTTTAACCTCTTTGGCCACTTTGATTCCTGAAATCAGGTATCCCACATTCCCCGCGCTGATTTCATTGCGGGGGTGCTTGTCGAGTTTAAGAACGCCGATTTCATCCGCGCCGTATTGTGTGTTGGCGTTGACGAATTTCACCTGGTCATTCTTACGCATCGTTCCGTTGAAGACTCGGAAGTACACTTCGATGCCCCTGAAGGAATTGAACACCGAGTCGAAGATCATGGCCTGCAGGGGGGCTTTGGGGTCGCCCTTGGGAGCCGGCACGCGGTCGACGACAGCCTGCAGAATTTCTTTGATGCCGACACCCTCTTTGGCGCTGGCTTTGATGACGGAGTCCCTTTCGCAACCGATGAGGTCGACGATCTGGTCGGTGACTTCGTCCGGCATGGCGGCGGGGAGGTCAATCTTATTCAGCACGGGGATGATGGCGAGGTTATGTTCCAGAGCGAGGTAGAGGTTGGAAATAGTCTGCGCCTGGATTCCTTGTGCGGCGTCGACGATGAGCAGGGCTCCTTCGCAGGCGGCAATGGATCGTGACACCTCGTAGGAGAAGTCCACGTGGCCCGGCGTATCGATCAGGTTGAGGGTATATTCCACACCATCCAGCGTATACAGCATCTGGATAGCGTGTGATTTTATGGTAATGCCCTTTTCGCGCTCCAGATCCATATTATCGAGTACCTGGGCATGCATTTGGCGGTCCGTAAGCGTGCCTGTATACTCCAGCAGGCGGTCTGCCAGGGTGCTTTTTCCGTGGTCAATGTGGGCTATGATGCAGAAGTTCCGGATATTTTTCATTCCCTTAGTCAATCAACGCTAAATGAGGTGCAAAAGTAGCCAAAAATCCCAGTTTTTGGACGGGCATCTCGCCGCCCGGGAAGGGTATTTTGTACGGCAAACCGGTAGCCGGGAGGTTGTCTTGAACTATGGGCCAACGTATTTTTGTTTCATTACCAATTGCGCGACGCTGATGGAAAGGAACTACGACGAACTTTTTGCTGAAATGCTGATGAATATCGACCGGCATACCGAGGAGCTTGACAAGCATTCGATGGAGCTTACGAAGCAATCTGAGGAGTCCACGAAGCGTTGGGATGAACAGCGTCAGATCAATCAGGCCATGCTCGCAGGCCTGAAGCAAATCTCAACGAATGTTGAAGAAAATTCCGCCTACATGAAGGACATGGAAAAGATCAGCCATCAGCACCTGGATCAAATGCTCGCAACAGCGACCATTCTTGACAGGATCATCCGGAAGAATCAACTGAAAGTCTAACCGGATGGAAAGGAACTACGACGAACTTTTTGCTGAGATGCTGATGAATATCGACCGGCATACCGAGGAGCTCACCAAGCAGTCAGAGGAGTCTACAAGGCGCTGGGATGAACAACATCTAATCAACCAGTCCATGCTCACCGACCTGAAGCAAGTTTTCATCGACTTGAAGCAAATCTCCAACAACATGGAGGGAATCTCCACCCACATGAAGAGCATGGAAGGAATCAGCCACCAGCACTTGGATCAAATGCTTGCAACGGCCACCATCCTTGACAGGATCATCCGGAAAAATCAGCTGAAAGTCTAGTTTCGTCGACTCTCCTCGAGTACCAGAAACATCCCCCTCCTACAACCCCGTTGCCCATTCATCCGTTAAAGTATCTTGTAATACCTAGTACCGATGAAAAAACTGCTGATTACTGTATTGATGGTGCCCCAACTGGCATTCGCACAACCCAGCCTGCGAAAATTGCAAGCGTTGTGTGACTCTCTGGTCCTGTCGGGCATCGATCAGAAGTTGGTACCTGGATTCGGCCTGGTGATCCAGCGGGGCGACAGCTCGTTCACGACAGCCTACGGTTTGGCCAACGTTGAAAAGAACATTTCTGCCGACACAACCACGCTCTTTCAAATGGGTTCGGTTGGAAAGCTATTCACGGCCATCGCCGTGTTGCAGCAAGTCGAGGCCGGCAAGCTGGATCTACGTGCCGATGTGAATCAGTACCTCGAGGGTTTTGCCACCGCTCCTCCGGGACGCGCCATCACCTTGTTCGACCTGCTCACCCACACCGCCGGACTTGACGATCGCATCATTGGTTACCTGGCGCGGAGTGAAGGGGACGTGAAGCCTTTGGCGGAGCATCTCCGGGAGTTTATGCCTCCCTCCTTTCAAAGACCAGGAACAGAAATCAACTACTCCAACTACGGCTATGCACTTGCTGGTCATATCGTCGAGCGTGTCACGGGGATGTCCTTCACACAGTACGTTACACAACATATTTTTGTCCCGCTGGGAATGACGCGAACCACGTACGCGTTGCCGGACAATTACGAAGACCTTACTGACTATGCGCACGGCTACCGAATACGCGATACCTACGAGAACATCAAATGCTACCCACGTCACGTCACCCCTGCCGGCAGCGCATTGTCCTGTGCGGCTGATATGAAGAAGCTGTTGGCCGAGCTGATGAAGCCAACGGGAAAAATTCTCCAGCAAGCCTCAATGGAAAAACTCTACCAGCAGCAGTTCACCAGTCATCCACTCCTCATGGGCTACACGATGGGGATGGAAGAACAGCGCATCAATGGCTATCGGGGTGTAGCCAAAGGTGGAGCGTTTACAGGTTTTCTCGCCGAGCTCGTCATCTTCCCCGAGCAGCGCTTTGGGATGTTCATTGCCACGAACACGCAGACAGACAACTTTATGGAGTTGTTCAGCAAGGAGGTCTTCACCAGCGCCTTACCCAGACAAACGGTATCGCCTCAAAAAGAACGCCACCTTGACCTTGGAGAATTTGCCCGCGTCTACCGGAGTGAACGGTACAACCATAAAAGCATTGAAGACCTGTTGTCGCTGTACCAGGGCAAACTGGAACTCTCACTTTCCAAAGAAGGTGATTTGACCACATACCAGAACGGCGCCTGGCAGCATTACCGGCCCATTGATTCGCTGGTCTTTCAAAACACGAAGGTACCTGAGCAGCACCTCATATTTGCTCGGGATGAAGCCGGCAGGATAGCGCGGCTTTACACCAACATCAACCTGGCGGGGTTTTATCTTCCCATTAGCCTTTCCCCGGTAGCATGGTACGACGATCCGGTGTTCATCAACGAGTATTACTTTCTCGTATTGGTGGTTATCCTTTCCTTCATCGTTATCCCCTTGTTCCGCGGATGGGTATTGCTGCGCAGGCGGTCGCATCCCGACTACTTCACTGACGGTCTGGTGCCAACCACCTACCTCTACCCTGCGTTGGCCGCGTTGATCTTGTATACGATCCAGTTCCTTGGTGGCTTCATGTTTCTCGCTCGACATATCCAGAACTTCTACTTTGGTGTGCCCGATTCCTGGCGTCAGGTGCAGCTGACGACCTACGCATTTCCCTTTGTGGTTTTGCTGCTGGTTGTGGCAGCCATCCGCCTATGGATGAACCGGGAAGGACGGCTTCCGTTCAGAATCTATTATGCGATGATCGCGGTGTGTGCGGTTGTCCACCTTGCGTTTTTGTATCGGTGGCACTTTATTGGGATACATGTTTGAATGCAGTGGCACAGAGTTGGACAGAGGTCGCACAGAGTAACACAGAGAAATGCATAACCGGATGCTCCGGAACTGGCTAAAGCTTTGTAAAGCCCGCCATTTTATTCCGTAGCGTCTCCCTATTGTCACCCCCGAGTTCTTTTGCGTGCAGCATCAGTTCAAAAATGGCTTCCTCCTTGAAGCCGAGACGGGCGGCCATCTGGGCGCAGTAGCGGATCTCGGCCTTGTAAATTTTCTCGTCTACGCGCATGAGCTGGACGAGTTCGATGAGGAGGTCTTCTTTTTGGACCGATGGCAGGTTAGGCGGGAAGTGCCCTTGAACATCACTGAACATGGGTAATATTTCGGCAACCATGAGGTGGTTGGCCTGGCCGATGGATATGATCTGCTTCCGTTCACTGTCCGCCAATTCACCATCACTGGTGGCAAGGGAAATCAGGATCTTGAGGCGGTCGACGGTGTCCATGGGGAATTGTTTGTTCAAATGTGTTAAAAATAATGGCGGGTAAAAAATATTCCCGAAAGGTACGAAGACGCAAAGGGAGTATCTTGCAATATGAACTTCCTCGCCCACTTATACCTCTCCGGTGATGATCCCAAGGTGATGGTGGGGAACTTCATCGGGGATTTTGTGCGTGGGCGGGATTTGAATGAGCAGTTTGGGGAGGGGATTGCGCTCGGGGTGGAGCTGCATCGGGCGATCGATGAATTTACGGACAAGCATACTACCGTCAAGTTGAGCAAGACAAGGCTCTGGCCGACGTACAGACATTATTCGGCGGTGATCGTGGATATATTCTATGATCACTTTCTTGCAGCGAGGTGGAAGGACTATTCCGATGAGCCTCTGGAGTTATACGCTCAACGCGCTTACCAGCTGATGCACGACCATCATCTCATTCTTCCCGAACAGGTGAAGCACATGTTGATGTATATGACCCGCGGCAACTGGCTCGTGAACTATGCCCAGGTGGAAGGCATTCAACGGGCGCTTACCGGCATGTCGCGGCGTGCGACGTTTGAATCGAAGATGGAGCAGTCAGTGGAGGACCTGAAGAGGGATTACATGGAGTATGAGACTGAGTTCAGGGCGTTCTTTCCTGAGTTGAAGTCATTCACGGAGGAATGGCGAGCGAAAAAGGTTGCCACACCTGCCCGCCTGCCTAAGGGAGACATGATTTAGGCTGAAGTGCCTAGGCCAGGCAGGCGGGGATTACACAGATTAGCACAGATTAGGGTTTGTTTAAATGCTGCCACACTGCCCGGCCCATCGGAAATGGAATTTCTAAAAAAGCCTTTGCTTTAATCAGTGGTAATCTGTGGAATCTGTGGCAAAATAAATGTGCTGCCCAGATTATACTTTATCATAGAAAGGAACGCGAGTTACTTGCGCACCCAATGAAGTTAGATATTCCACAACGGGTTTCGAAGCTTCACCTCCCTTGTTGGCGTGATGGAGCATGGTGAATCCGTGCGGGCCTTTGGAGTTGAGGAGGCCGGGGTTGAATGTCAGGACATTCTTTACGGTGTCGAGGTGGCCGAGCATGCAGGCGAGGTAAATGTTGTAGCGGGCACCTTTGCTGAGAAGATAATTCGCAATCTCCGTATTGCCGACATGGCCAGCGGCTTCGATGCCGGACTCGTAGTCGCCACCACCCCAGTCGTACGATACATGGAGGAGAAGATGGTTGTTCTCCAGCATTTCTTTGGCGCGGTCGAACTTGCCGTGCGAGACGCCGACAAATTCCTTGACGATATCCAGGGAGATGGCCGCGGGCTTGGCCGGGTCTTGCTGGGCAGAAGCCAGGAAGGTTGGGACAACCAGCGCGGTGCCGCCGATGAGGGTCTTCTGGAGGAATTCGGTGCGGTTCATAGGATAAGGGTTTTAGGAGTGGAACGAGCCACTTGCGTCAGACGTTTCCGTTTTCGTCATTTGCGTCCTCGGAATTACGCTAACGGTCAAACCCCATGACAAACGACCCCGAACTGGACGGTAAATACCTCGGAACGATCTCCAACGACTTTATCAAGGTGGCGGATACGCTCAAAGAGGCCTCCTACCAGATCCGGAAGGCGGGCTTCACATACCCCATCTTCCCCATCAGCGAGGAGGATCAGCCTATCGGACAAATCCTTATCGACCATACGGAACTTGGACTTAAGTGGAACTATTTCGCGTCGTTTTTGGATGAGTTTGTACAACGGGAATTGGTGGCGAAGGAGAAAGAGGAGGAGTTTATGAATGCGTATAAGGATCCGGATGAGTTCTGTTGCTTGTTTGTGATTGACAAAGCATTTACACGGTTTGTGTTTATTCCCTATCCGGAGGATTAAGGTTGCCACTGATTACACAGATTAGCACGGATTGGTTTGCCACGAATGACACGGATAGGCACGAATGGCTGACGCATGAAAAGAGTTGCCACACCTGCCCGACTTGTCTTTCGGAAATGTAACATAGACGGGAGCGTACGGGGCAGGCGGGGATTACACAGATGAGCACGGATTGGTTTGCCACGATGACTGACGCGGTATGAGGGTTGCCACAGACTACATGCAAAGACGCAAAGGAAACGCAGGCACTCAGGCACCCTGACACGCTGACACGATTAGAAGTGTACCCAGCCTTGGGCCTTCAACGGAACTACATTGTTGTTCTTTGTGATGAGCACATTCTGTTTTGGGTCGGGGTGGATGTAGCCGAGGAACTGGATGTCAGCGTGGTTCTTGATCTTTTCGAAGTCGGTTTGGCGGATGGTGAATAGCAGTTCGTAGTCTTCCCCGCCGTTGAGGGCACAGACGAAGGGGTCGAGTTTGAATTCGACAGCGGTGTTGAAGGCATCCTGGTCGATGGGGATCTTGTCTTCGAAGATACGTACACCGACACCGGAACTTTTTGAGATGTGGAAGAGCTCTGAAGCGAGGCCGTCGGAGACATCAATCATGGAGGTGGGTCGGATGCCGAGGTCAGCGAGCTCGTGGATGATGTCCATGCGGGCTTTCGGTCTGAGTTGGCGACCGACGGCGTATTCGTGCTTGTCGAGTTCGGGTTGCATGTTGGGGTTGGCGAGGAAGACCTCTTTCTCACGTTCGAGGATCTGCAGGCCAATGTAGGCACCGCCGAGATCGCCGGTGACGCAGATGATGTCCGTGTCTTTAGCACCGCCTCGATAGACTTCGTTTCCTTTCTTCGTTCTTCCTACCACTCTGATGTTGATGATCAGTCCGGAAGATGATGCTGTGGTGTCTCCTCCAACAAGATCGACGCCATAGCTCTCGCATGCTGCGCGGATGCCGTCGTAGAGTGCGTCGATGGCTTCGACAGAGAAGCGGTTGCTCACACCGAGGGCGACGATGATTTGTTCGGGCTTTCCGTTCATGGCGGCGATGTCGGAGACATTGACCGTTACCGCTTTGTGGCCCAGGTGCTGGAGCGGCATGTAGGACAAGTCGAAGTGGATACCTTCTACGAGCATGTCGGTAGAAAGCAGGATGACATCATCACCGGCATCGATCACAGCGGCATCATCACCGATGCCTTTGAGTGAATTGCGGTTCTTCAGCGAGAAGCTGCTGCTGATGCGGTCAATCAGGCCAAATTCGCCGAGGGTCGAGATATCGGTGCGTTTTTCAGTCATGGTGGTGTTGTAGCTGGGCGATGGTGTAGGTTACTCATCGGCAAAAATAGAGGGATATCGTCACATTTCGAGGCACCCGCTTCGGGAGGGGTATTCAGGTTAAATACATCGAGTATGAAAACACTGATTTCCTTGCTGCTGGTGTCCGCTGTTCTCTGGTGTTCATGCGGTCCTAAGTCATATTCCGACACGGCTATCGGGAAGAAGAAATGGAGGTACTATAACAAAACGCAATACGGACTGCATCCCAAGAAGGGCCCAGGATTCTAGGATTTTGAATCCTGGCAGATTTCTACCAGCACACTGTTCGTCGACTTTGGGTGGAGGAATGCAATCATCTTATTGTCGGCACCCGGCATGGGTTTCTCTGAAAGCACCTTGAACCCATCAGCGGTGAAGTCGACCATCTTCTGTTGAACATCTTCCACATCAAACGCGAGGTGGTGGATGCCTTCGCCTCGTTTCTCGATGAAGGTGGCGATGGCGGAATCGGGGCGGGTGGCTTCCAGCAATTCAATCTTGACGCCGCCGACATTGAAAAACGATGTGCGGACGCCTTCACGCTCCACAGCCTCGATCTTGTAGTGCTCTACGCCCAGCAGTTTGGCGAAAAGGCGGTTAGCCTCCTCCAGGTTGCGAACAGCGATGCCGATGTGCTCCAACTTTCTCATGGTCGTCGAATTACGGGTTCTTTGCTATTTTTGTCCAAGTGATGAAACTTTTCCTTGATTCCCAAGGTTTTTAGGCCAAATACAAGGTAATGATTGAGACGACGGGCGATACGCATGTAGAGGCAGCGAAGGTTCAGCAACAGATTAAAGACTATCTGGGGCTGCGTACCGCTGATCTCATATTTGAGTTCAGCACGTTTGAGGGCACGGTGAAGCTTGACCTGATCACCATCAACCCCCGTCACAGTCAATCTTTCCTGTTCCACTCCGAGCGCGGCGCCGACAAAGTCGATGCCCTGCGGAAGATGCTGGAGTATGTGAAGAACTACAAGGAGAAGGAGAACTCATACACCATTCAATGGGTTGCCCGCGACGAGAAAGAGCTTCACACCTCGTACTTCCGTGCTGGCAATATCCTGGAGGCGTTGGAGAAGTTGTATTATGGAAGGGATCGTAATACGATTACGGTCTTTAGTGTGGTGTTGAATCCTGTGAGCTAACCGACAAGAAAATGATTACCGTTACCGATAAAGCAAAAGAGAAGATCATCGAGCTTCGCGCCCATGAAGGCCGCGCGGCGACCAACAACATCCGTGTGTCCGTGAAGGGCGGCGGCTGCTCGGGACTGATGTACGATCTAAACTTCGATGACGAGATCAAACCAGTGGATCAGATTTTTGAAGACAAGGGCATCAAGATTCTCGTTGATAAGAAGAGTCTGCTTTATCTTTTGGGCACTACCCTTGATTTCTCCGATGGTTTGAATGGGAAGGGTTTCCAGTTCATCAACCCCAACGCGTCACGTACGTGTGGGTGCGGGGAAAGTTTTGCGGTGTAACCACTCCCTTCATCAGATCAAGTGGTTGGGAGTCCACTTGCAAAAACTCCAGTATTTCTATCACTCATCCTTGCGCTTGAAACCTATGGCCCGAAGGGGCCTTGTGGTTGGAGTTAACAACTCTCTAAGGTGCTCAAAAATCAATCTCAAATCGGAATCGTATCCTTCCGCTCTACGTTCCAATTTTTCAAGTTTAACCAGAATATCCTTGTGAACCAGAATGGCCTCACGCATCTGAACAAAGATTCGAACGATTTGTACGTTGACCAACACCGCCCTGGTGCTGTTCAACACACTTGCCAACATCACAGCTCCATGTTCAGTGAAAACAAATGGACGGTTTGAAGAGAACTTCAATCTACTCAGGTGGTCATAGGTTTCTATAACACTTCTCTTTTCTTCCTCTGTTAGCTGAAACATGAAGTCTTGAGGAAATCGTGCAATGTTTCTCTTCACCTGCTCATTCAATCGCTTTGTGGATACCCCATATAATTCCGCAAGGTCCATATCAATAATTACCTTGACGCCCCGGATATTGAGTATCCTGCTAACTACCATTTCATCCTCTATCGTTGGCAACTTCCTGTTGTTCATGGCTTTTCAATATGTAGAGGTGGTCGCAAAATGCGACCACCTTTAGCATCACAAATGTCTGGTGAAATTCCCTAAACACAGCCCCTGAGGTTGTACGGAAAACCGAACAAGTTGGGACCTTCAACAAAGTGTCCTCACTGCCGGCATCACGTACGTGTGGGTGCGGGGAAAGTTTCGCTGTCTAACCCGCAACCTCCCTATCCTTCTTGCGTTGGTATAGGCGTCCCAAACGCTTGAACCTATTCGCATGAGAAAGTTTACCCTGATCTTTCTGTTCATCACCCTGGCTGCATCAGCTCAGGACAAAGACTTGAACTATTACGTTACGGAATCCAGAAAGTCGTACGCTGCCAAAGACTACGCACAGGCGTATGTACTCATGACCGAAGCCTGGAAGCTGCACCCTTACCACCAGGGCATCCTCTATCAGCTTGGAATTCTAGGTGCACTCACCGGACGGCCGGAAGAAAGTGTCAGGAATCTCAGCAAGGCCATCCACATCAATGCCGGTTACAAGCTTGCCGATCAGCCCGATCTGGTTGTATTGAAAGACCGAGCTGACTTTCAGGAATTACTTCAAGAACAAAAGAAACTTCAGGCAGCGGTTGTTCATTCCGACACGGCCTTCGTACTCCGCGACCGCACATTGCACATTGAGTCGGTAGCACTCGATGCATCAACGGGAACATTCTATCTCGGCAGCGTGCATCAGCGCAAGATCGTCGCCGTCGACAAGCGTGGTAATGCCAGGGACTTCACTGCACCCGGCGCGCATGGTCTCACGGCCGTGTTTGGTGTTCGGGTCGATGCCAAGCGAAAATCGCTCTGGGCCTGCTCTTCTCCTATGGAGGAAATGCAGAACTACGACAGCACGGCAAAATCGGCTGTGTCACAGTTTGATTTGAAATCCGGCAAACTGCTCCACCAGTACTTCCCAACAGAAAAGTCTGGACACGTCTTCGGAGACCTGGTTCTCAGTGTCAAGGGCGAGGTGTTCGTTTCGGATTCCAAAAACAATGTCATCTTCATCGTCAATGAGAAAACCGGAGCCTTGGATCTGTTCTTCTCTTCTGCGGAATTCTGGAACCTTCAGGGCCTGACATTCAGTGACGATGGTCGCTACTTGTTCATCTCCGATTACATCAAAGGGCCTTACCGTCTTGACAGGCAGACGAAGGAACTCATCAAGATCGCGTCCACCATAGATGACTCACTGAAGGGGATCGATGGAATGACCTTCTACCAGGGCTCACTGGTTACGCTGCAGAACGGGATTTCACCCTTTCGGGCCATGCGCTTCACGCTCAATGCAACGATGGACACGATCACTGGTGCAACGGTCATCGACCAGGCTCGTCCTGTCATGAATGAGCCTACGATTGGCATCATTGAAAAGAATGTATTCTATTATGTCGCTAACAGCCAGTGGGGAGGTTATGATGAGATGCATCAGATGAAGGATGCATCTCTTCTCCAGGACATCGTGATTTTGAAATCCGAATTGAAGTAGTTCAGGAAATCACCGCAACACACTTCAACTCAATCGCAATCGGCGTCGGCAACGCACCCACCTCCACCGTTGTGCGGCATGGCTGAGTGGCCGGATCAGGAAAGTACTCTTTGTAAATCCTGTTGTACGTCGCGAAGTCGCGCTTCATGCTGGTGAGGTAGACGGTGACATCGACCAGGTCTTCCCACTTGGAGCCTGAGGCTTCCAGGACATACTTTACATTTTGAAATACCGAATGGCACTGCGTCTCCATGTCGTAAGCCGAGATTTTGCCCTGCTCATCGAGCTTGACGCCAGGAATTTCGGATGACCCCCGTTTCCGTGGGCCCACTCCAGACAGGAACAACAAATTGCCGACGCGCTTGGCGTGCGGATAGGGCCCGACCGGTTCAGGCGCTTTGTCAGAAGAAATCGGTGTTGCACTCATGGGGATTGAATTTTAAAAACCAAACTGGCCCACTGACTTTGGTAGTCAGCACCTTCTTGCTCGGAAGGAATCATCTTGACTGAACTCACCATCCACGGTCCGGGGCTGCTGATAGGAAAGCGAATGGTGCCGTCCTTTTCGGTGTAGATATTTTGCAGAAAGATGCGGTTGCCAACATGGCTCCACACTTTGACCATGGCATTGTGGACCGGTTTTTTTTCCCACATCACCTGGCACTCCAGATAATCGCCGGGCTTGAGGGAAGCTGGGTTGGCCAGCGGGAAGATCTCATAACGAAAACCTGCGCTTCTTTTGAAGGTGTTGTCCAGTTTGGTGCCGCACTGTACGATAAGTTTCGCGTACCGTTTAGAGAACTCCTTCGCACCCTGCTGGGTATTGCCGGAGCGCTTTCGTTCGTCGATAACGCTTTCCAGCCCATCCTCCTCCAGGTACTTGTTAAACTCATCAGCAGTTGATTCGATAAACGCAAAGTTGCTTTCCAATGCCACCAGATGCGTCCCTTCGCGGTCGAATTTGTACGTCAGGTTCTTGCCCTTCGTCGGCGAGACATCCTTGATGAGGTTCTTCACCGTGATTCCCGTGTGCACCTCAAGACGTTCCACTTTGTGGCGCCCCAGATCCCAAGGCTCACCCTGAAAATTCTCGCCCACCATGAACGCTACGTTCATCTCCTCGCCTACTTTGTAGCGGAACTTCTTTGTGAGCAGCCAGAATTCGTGGGCGTTGCTGATAACGGCAACGAACAACAGCACAAACCCAGCAAGAGCAATCTTCTTCACGCCGAATGGGGTTACTACCGGCTATTCATAATCTCTTCAATCTCCTCCGCTTCAATGGGAATGTTTTTCATCAGGTCGTCAATCCCGTTCTTGCGGATCACCACATTGTTCTCCAGGCGTATGCCTATGCCTTCCTCCTTGATGTAGATTCCCGGCTCCACCGTCCACACCGAACCTATGGCCATCGGAGCGTGCATGTTGCCAAGGTCATGAACATCCAGGCCGAGCATGTGTGATGTGCCGTGGTAGTAGTATTTGCGGAAGGCTTCCTGTCCCGGCTTCTGATTCTTTACATCGGCTTTACTGATCAACTTCAGCCCGATCAACTC
>CAYMPU010000134.1:0-5908 GCA_964392375.1 uncultured Ohtaekwangia sp.
AACCCGGGGTGTCTTCAGCCCTTCTCACTCACCCTCAGGAACCTGTACTACAACTTGCTGCCCATTTTTGCTCCATCGCCAAAGAATGTACTTACTTTCCTTGACAACGCCGTTTTCTGCAAACCGAATCATCAACTCTCGCCTGCAGCAGAAAAATTAATCGTCGACTATGAAGTGTTTGCCCTTACACGGTACAAGGACAATACACAGAAGCCGTATTTCATGGCGGACGAGCTGCGACGGGCGGTAGTGGATACCCACCTGCTTGTCGGAGACAAGGATCTCCTTTTTCCCCACCAGCAATCCGTCAAAAATGCCAAGGACCTGCTGCCCAGACTTAAGGGTGTCACCGTTTTCTCTAACGTCGGACACGGGATTGAAACCTATGGCCCTGCTCTGAAGTTGGTGGGGGAGATAATTTCGGGGACTCGCTGATTCTCAGTCCAGGGCCACAAATCAGCGTGCGGGCCCTTCTTCAATGGCGTGAGCATCAAACGTCCATCTGCTCTTAAAAAAAATCAGCAAATTGTCCCCTTTCCCTTTTCCCAATCGTCATAAGGGGGTAACAAACACTTAACCTAAATCACACACTATGACCGCACAAGAAAACAGTCTAAATTGGTTTGAAATCTCCGTTGCTGATATCCATCGTGCGAAGAGATTTTATGAATCCGTCTTTGGTATCACGATGGAACAACAAAGCATGATGGGTATGGAGATGGCATTTTTTCCTTCAGAGCCGGGCAATGGGAAAGCTTCGGGAGGATTGGTGCAGGGACCCATGCACAAACCCAGTGGGGATGGGGTTAAGTTGTATCTTAATGCTAATCCGGATTTGTCAGTAGCCCTTGGCAAGGTTGAAAAAGCAGGAGGGAAGGTTGCGATGCCGAAGACCAAGATCAACGATGATATCGGTTTCATGGCATTCTTTTCCGACACGGAAGGAAATACGATCGCATTGCATTCACAGAAATAGCCAACGGTAAACGATAATCAACTATGGCAGAATTCTTAATGTTATTCCGGGGAGGCGGTGGACCCATCCTGCGGAAATCACCTGAAAAGTGGCAAGCCCATCTTCAAAAATGGATCGTGTGGATGGATGAGTTGAGGGCACAAGGAAAAGTTATCGGTGCTCAGCCGCTCACGGATTCAGGAAAGGTTGTCAAAGGCAGCAGGAAAGTAGTCACCGACGGCCCTTTCATGGAGGGAAAGGAGATGGTCGGCGGATACCTGGCCTGTCATGCGGAGAACTATGACGAGGCAATAGCCATCTCCAGGGGATGCCCCATTCTTGAATTTGAAGACGGCATCGTAGAAGTGAGAGAGATTCAGTTACTTCATGTATAACCTAATCAACAAACCTTATCTATGAAAGCGTTCAAATTAGTTTTATTGACTTTTGCCCTTGTTAGTTTTGCCGCACCGGATACGTCGTTGACCGATCAGGAGCGCAAAGCGGCCATCGACCAGTTGACCAACTCAAGGAATCACCTGCAGGAGGCCACAAAGGGACTTAGTGCGGCGCAATTGAATTATAAAGCAAGCCCGACTTCGTGGTCTATCGCTGAATGTACCGAGCACATCGCAATTTCAGAGTCGATGCTCTTTGGTATGGTGGAAGGAGCGCTGAGGGCTCCTGCCGATCCTTCCAAGCGCGGCGAGGTAAAGATGACTGACGAGCAAGTGCTCGGTATGATCACCGACCGGAGCAGCAAGTTCAAAACCCAGGAACCCTTTGAGCCAACCGGGAAATTTGGTTCACACGAAGGCACACTGAAAGAATTCATAACCAAACGTGATGCGCACATCGCCTATGTGAAGTCAACAAAGGATGACCTCCGCAACCGGTATGCTGTGATGCCTTTTGCGACCTTTGATGCTTATCAAGCTATACTGTTTCTCTCCGGACACAGCGAGCGGCACACTAAGCAAATAGAGGAGGTTAAAGCGGATCCCAATTTTCCCAAAAAATAGGCGTTGGGATTCGGGCCTGTTCATTGACCACTTCCGGGCGAAATATTCAACAGCTAGCCGACCATCTTTTCCGACATGAATCGGGAAGGATGGTCGCTGCATTAACGCGGATTCTTGGCCTGTCCAATTTGGAGATGGCCGAGGATGTTGTACAGGATGCGTTTGCTCAGGCCCTCCGCGATTGGGCGTTCCGGTTGCCCGACAATCCATCGGCGTGGCTCATGACCACCGCCAAGAACAAGGCCATTGATGCCATCCGACGTGAGCGATACAAGAAAGCATTTGCCGAAGAAACAGCCATCCTCCTGAAATCGGAGTACACAACGGCACCCGTAGTGGAGAATTTTTTCCTGCCGCATGAAATTCGGGATAGCCAGTTGCGGATGATCTTTGCCTGCTGCCACCCCTTTCTGGACGAGGAGGATCAGATTGCCCTGACGTTAAAGACGTGCTCCGGATTCAGTGTCGATGAAGTAGCCAGCGCTTTGTTAAGTAATCCGGAAACGATCAAAAAGAGAATTCAACGCGCCCGAAAATGCATTGTTGAAAGAAATATTCGGTTTGATATTCCATCCGGAAATGAACTGAATAACCGGCTCGAACGAGTCTTGCATTGCCTGTATTTGTTGTTCAATGAAGGCTACAACTCAAGCACAAAAAGTGATTTGATCAGGAGGGATCTGTGCGAGGAAGCGATGCGGTTGGCTCTGATGCTGACTGAACATGACGTCACCCGGGCCCCCAGGAGTTTTGCATTGCTTTCGCTTATGAACCTGTTAGCCTCCCGATTTGCTGCGAGACTGGATGAGAAAGGCGAAATCGTGTTATTGGAAGATCAGGACCGTAATCAATGGGACAACAACCTAATACGGATGGGGATTGACTATTTGAACCAGGCATCGACGGGTGATGAACTGAGCGAATACCATTTGGAAGCGGCCATTGTGGCTGAGCATTCCATGGCTGAGAACTTCCTGTCTACAGACTGGAAAACCATCCTCAGGCTATACAATATGCTTGTCCAGGTCAGTCCTTCACCGGTTGCTCAGCTTAGCCGTGCCATCGTGATCGGAAAGGTGGAAGGGGCCGCGAATGCCATCTCGGCGATTCAATCCATTCCACGAATTGATCACTACCTGAGCGTGAATCACCTCTTTCCTGCCGTACTGGGTGAAATGTACAGGCTGGACCATCAGCCAGTTCTGGCAACCCGCTATTTCAACATGGCTATCGTGTTGACGCAATCAGAAAAGGAACGTAAACTCCTCGAAAAAAAGCTCGAGCGCCTTCGGGTAGATATGCTCTAGCCAAGGATTCCGCGTTGATCCCTTTGCAGTCTCGGTATTACTGTTCCCTCAAACAATTCACCGGATTCACATTCGCCGCGCGAATTGCTTGCGATGCTACCGTGAGCCAGGCGATGATGAGCGCTATGGCGCCGGCGAGTACGAAATACCCGATGCCCAGGTCGATGTGGAAGGCAAAACGCTGAAGCCACTGGTTAAGGAGCCAGTAGCTCATGGGTAAGCCTAGTCCAATGGAGAGAAGGACCATGCGTGTGAAGTCACCCGAGAGTAAAAGCACAATGTTGGTGGACGACGAGCCCAGCGCTTTGCGGATGCCAATCTCTTTCGTCCTTCGTTCCGCCGTAAATGTAGCCAGACCGAAGAGGCCAAGACAGGAGATGAGGATGGCCATCGTAGCAAAGTAGAAGGAGAGCG
This sequence comes from uncultured Ohtaekwangia sp., assembly GCA_964392375.1. Classification (GTDB taxonomy): domain Bacteria; phylum Bacteroidota; class Bacteroidia; order Cytophagales; family Cyclobacteriaceae; genus ELB16-189. Next base: position 3,699 of record CAYMPU010000134.1, read on the forward strand.
AGGCTACCCGTTGCTCGGCTGCATAGAGTAGCGCATACTCCTGATCCTGGAACTGGTACTCGAATGCAAAGCCCGGGTTAAAATTTTCGTAAAGCGTTTTTAACGAGGCCAGAGTTTCTTTCTCGCGTCCGGCTTCCAGTCGGATCATGAAGTTCCAGGTATTGCGAGGGCTCAGGCGAAAGAACAACGGCGAGACCTCTTCGTGCAGCGACTGGTAGTGAAAATCTTTAACTACGCCGATGATCTCAAGGTCGTATTGGTCCCAGAGCCGGATCGTTTTGCCCACGGGGTTTTCAAGGCCCATGACTTTGATGCCCGCCTCATTGAAAATGATCTTGGTCGTGTCAGAGCCAAATTGTTGAGAATAAGCGCGCCCTTCAGCCATTTCAACGCCCAGGGTTTCTATGGTGCCGTAGTCCACACCGACATTTTCAAAGAGGATGTTCGATTCCGGATCTTTGCCCTCCCACGTCAGGCCGCTGGTGTTGTTGTTGCGGCCGAGCAATTGGCCACCGATGCTGGCTGCAGAGACTACGCCGGGTTGCCGGCGAACTTCCGTCAAAAACGTTTCACGGACATCGGCGAGCTTGCCTTCGATCGGGAAGCGGATCAGATGGTCTTTGTTGTAACCCAGATTTTTCGTCTGGACAAACTCTATTTGCTGGTAGATCACCAGTACCGTTACGATAAGGACAACGGAGAGAAAGAACTGGAAGACGACAAGCCCCTTACGCGCCCATAGCTCACCAATGGATCCACTTACGGCGCCTTTGAGTACCGCCGCGGGCTTGAAACCTGACAGGTAGAAGGCCGGGTAACTTCCTGCCACCAGGCCGGTGATGATGGTAATCAGGGCAGCCCACTGGATCATCTCGTAATCCAGTAATGACAGTGTAATCTTCTTGTCCGTAATCGTATTGAATTGTGGCAAGAACAGCCAAACGATAAGAAGGGCCATGAGCACCGAGAGTACGGTCACTACGAGCGACTCGCTCAGGAACTGGGCGATGAGTGAATTGCGTTGGGCTCCGACAGATTTCTTAATGCCTACTTCCTTTGCCTTGCGCGTGGCCCGGGCCGTGGAGAGGTTCATGAAATTGATGCAGGCAATGAGCAGGATGAAAATGGCAATGATCGAGAAAAGCTGTACATACTCAATACGTCCACCAGCCTGCACACCGTTCTCAAATTTTCCATGCAGGTAGCGTTCCGAATACTTCTGCGGAAAGATGACGGTCTCAGAGTCGTCATTCTTGGTCTGGATCAGTTTCTCAATCTTTTGTGCGAAGGCGGCCACGTCAGTGCCTTCGCGCAGGATGACAAAGGTAGAAGGTCCGTTGTTGCCCCATGAAAGTACCCACTCATTATCCAGCTTGAACTCTTCAAAAGAGAGGACAAACTCGAACTGGATAGACGATGCTGTCGGTAAGTCCTCGAACACGCCACTCACGGTAAAACTCTTGTCGTGCTGGAGCTGTACAATCTTTCCGACAGCATCGGACTCATTGTTAAACAGTTTCTTTGCCAGCGAACGGGAGATGACTATCGAGAGTTTGTCTTTCAGAACCTGACTGGGATCTCCCTGCAGGAGCTTGAATGAGAATATGTTGAAGTAATCTGCCCCAACGTAATAGCCTTTGGCTTTGATATTGTTATCCCCATGCGTCAGTGTAAATGGATTCACCCACGTGGTGGTGGCAGCATATTCTACTTCGGGGAATTCCGCTTTGAGTGTCTCTGCCAGTATTCCCGGTGTGGATGTTGTGGTCATTAGCCCGTCGGCATATTTCTGATGTTCCATGATCTGGTAGAGACGGGCATCCTTCTCATGGAATGCGTTCATGTTCAGTTCATCCCGCACCCAGAGGTATATGAGTAACGTGCAGGCTAGTCCGGCCGATAGGCCAACAAGGTTGATGATAAAATAGCTTTTGGCACGGACGAAATTGCGGTAAATGATCAGGAGGCTGTGTTTCAGCATGAGGAGAGGTTTTCAGGAATTAAGGACAAGCGAGAGGGTAGATGGGTTGCATGAGGAACTGAATCCCTATACTGGGAGAGGTACGATAAGGTTACAGCAAGATGTGGTGATTGGCTATGAAAATCAACTACTTTAGTTCCTCCACCATTTTCGCTCTCATGGCTTCATCGGGAAGTTTTCCCATGCCTGCGCCAAGGTTGTCGATGAGGTGTTTGACTTTGGAGGTTCC
>CAYMPU010000135.1:0-19276 GCA_964392375.1 uncultured Ohtaekwangia sp.
TGAAATCAAAAAATTCTACGGCAAGGCCACGGGCAATATCAAGGAGGATGTTGGCGACGATGGACTTGGCTCCGGAGACGCAGAGCCACGAGGTTCGAATGGAATGGCCATCGCGCCGTCGAGGAGTGCCAATGGCAATGCCTTGTTCCTCATCAACCCGCATACATCATTCTACTTCCGTTCCGAACTTCAGGTGACCAGCGAGGAAGGGCTGAATGCCTATGGGGCGGTAACCTGGGGACAGTTCTTCATCTACCAGGGCTTCAACGAGCACTGTGGCTGGATGCATACGTCGAGTGCTGCGGATGTAATTGATGAATATCTGGAGACGGTTACCAAGAAAGGATCGAAGTACACGTACAAGTATGGAAATGAGCAACGTCCAGTAACAGCGAAGAAGATATCCATTCGCTACAAGACCGCGAAGGGTTATGCGAAACGTGAGTTCACCACCTATCACACCCATCACGGTCCCATCGTGCACGAGGAGAATGGCAAGTGGATGGCCACACGGCTCATGGTCGAGCCACTCAAAGCTTTGCAGCAATCGTTTCTTCGTACCAAGTCGGGTGGACTAGAGGATTTTAAGAAGACCATGGACTTGCAAACAAACTCATCCAACAACACCGTTTTCGCCGACGACAAGGGCAACATCGCCTATTGGCACGGTGACTTTATTCCCAAGCGTGACCCGAAGTTTGACTGGTCGAAGCCCGTCGACGGAAGTAACCCCGCAACCGAATGGAACGGCCTCCACCCGGTAGAAGAAATTGTCCACGTCTACAATCCTGCGGAAGGGTGGATCCAGAACTGCAATAACACGCCGTTCAGTGTCTCAGGAAAGAGCAGCCCGGATCCCTCGAAGTATCCCACGTACATGGCACCAGACGCCGAGAATCCACGCGGACTGCATGCTGTGCGTGTTCTCAAAGACGAGGCCAACTTCACCCTGGAGAAACTCATCGGCGCTGCCTACGATTCCTATTTGCCCGCATTTGAAATCCTGATGCCCACCTACCTCAAAGCATTTGATGCGGTGGCCGCCAAAAACGATACCCTTCGTACCAACTATGCCGATGCCATCCAACTCCTCCGCAATTGGGATTATCGCTGGTCGGTGACGTCAGTGCCCACCACATTGGCCATAGCCTGGTCGATGCGACTGCGGCAAAATGTATCCAGCCGACTACCTGGCGGGCAACTTGAGATGATTCAGTACATGGCGGCCAATACTACGGATGAAGAGAAGGTGAAAGCTTTGGCCGGAGCCATTGCAGAATTGAAGCGCGACTTCGGTGCGTGGAAGCAGGCGTGGGGTGCGGTGAACCGGTTCCAACGACTCAACGCCAACATCGAGCCGTCCTTTGACGACGCAGCGCCGAGTATTCCGGTGCACTTCACGTCCGCTCTTTGGGGATCACTGGCGTCGTACGGGGCACGCAAGTATCCCAATACCAAACGCATCTACGGTACCAGTGGCAATAGCTTCGTGGCCGTCGTAGAATTCGGCCGCAAGGTGAGGGCGAAGTCGGTGGTGACGGGCGGCTCCAGCGGTGATCCGGCCTCCAAACATTTCAATGACCAGTCGGCGATGTATGCATCGGGGCAGTTCAAGGATGTGCTCTTCTACAAGGAAGACTACCTACGCAATGCCGAGCGCACGTACCATCCCGGAGATAAATAGTACTGCATGAACGAAAAGGCGCACTGGGACCGCATCGGGGCGGGCTATGATGATGAGATCTTTGACGTGTTCCGGAGTGACCGGAACGAGATCCTTCGGAAGTATTTTGAGAAGTACGGAAACACGAGCCACCGGGCCATCGACTTTGGGTGCGGAACAGGGAAAGCATTTCCCTACTTGTCACCAGTCTTCAAAAGTGTAACTGGCTACGATATCTCTGCCGAACTGCTGAAGGTGGCGAAGACACGCCCGTTCAACAACATTAAACTCAAGCAGGCCGACCTTACCCTCAAGACCTTGCATTTTGAGCCGGCCGATTTTCTGTTCTGCTGCAACGTGATCATGCTGCCCGTCGGGGCGATGAACCGGGGCATGTTTGCCAACGTGCACAAGGCGCTCCGAAAAGGAGGGAATGCGGTGATCATCGTGCCATCGATGGAGTCCATTCTATATACCTCTTTTCGTTTGAGGCAGTGGTACACGTCGGAAGGCGTTAAGTCAGAAAGGATACCCGATACCGAATTCGATTACTATTCTGCCAGCAAACGCCGTGTGGTCGAAGGGATCATCCATATTGATGGTGTGCCGACCAAGCATTACACGGAACCGGAATTACAGGTACTCCTGACGGACGCAAAACTTACAGTTACCGCGATAGAGCGGGTGGAATATGAATGGACCAGTGAGTTCCCCGAGCCGCCGAAGTGGATGAAGGCGCCATATCCCTGGGACTGGCTAATAGCCTGCACAAAAGACTAATCAACACGATGACCAAACGACTCAACGAAATCCTGGGTATCGATTACCCCATCATCGTGGCACCGATGTTCCTGATCTCCAATACGAAGATGATCAAGGCCGCACTCGCTGGTGGCGTGTCGGCAGCATTTCCAGCACTGAACTATCGAACCGATGCGGAACTGCGCGCGGCGATTACGGAGATCAAGGCCGCTTCCTCAAAGCCCTTTGGCGTCAACCTGATTGTTAACAAATCGAACCCCAAGTACAAGCCGCAGTTGAAGACACTCCTTGAGATGAAGGTTGACTATATCATCACCTCGCTGGGTAGTCCAAAGGAAGTGATCGAAGCCTGCAAGCCGTTGGGGATCAAAGTATTTTGTGATGTTGTCGACCTGCCTTATGCCAAAAAGGTTGAATCACTGGGAGCTGATGCCGTCATTGCTGTCAACAACAGGGCAGGAGGTCACGCCGGAAATATATCCCCCAAAGACCTCATCACCGAGCTGAAGAACAACTGCAGCCTACCCATCATCTCGGCAGGCGGCATAGCCACAGGAGCTCAATTAAAGGAGGTTCTAGACTGGGGTGCAGCCGGAGCATCGATCGGCACCATCTTTATCGCTTGCGAGGAAGCCGACATTTCTCCCGAGTACAAGCAAGCCATGATCGATTATGGTGAAAAGGATATCGTACGTACTAATAAGCTTTCCGGCTCACCGCTGACCGTCATCAATACTCCCTATGTACAGCAGCTGGGCACGAAGGCCAACTTCCTCGAATGGATACTGAACAACAACAAGACGCTGAAGAAGTACGCCAAGATGATCCTCGCGTTGCGGGGTATGAAGGCGGTCGAGAAAGCGGCCATGAGCGCTACGTACAAAACAGTATGGTGTGCGGGCCCAGCGATTGAGTATGTTAAGAAGGTGAGGCCGATGAAGGAGATTGTTGGGGAGTTGACAAAGGAGTTCGATGCTTTGGCTTGATGATAATTGGAGAACGCTTTTTCAAGACTCAACGCGGCTATTAACCGCAAAGGCGCTAAGACGCGAAGAGCTTTGCGCCTTAGCGTCTTCGCGGTGAAATACCGGGTCAATGATTTTACTGACGAAAGTTAGGGGTACACAAGTTCCAACGGCCACTACTTACGTTTTTTGCTTTTTCTTCCTCGCTGAAGGGAATAGCACATTATTCAAAATCAAGCGATAGCCTGGCGAATTCGGATGCAGATTCAAATCCGTTTTACGACCGAAACCACCACCCGGCGTACCCTCCGGATCGTGACCGCTGTAGAACGTCCAATGGCCCTTGCCGAGTTCGTCATAAATGTATCGGACCCGGTTATCCGCAGTGTTTTCGCCGAGGATTTCTACGTTGGGCTTGATGAGGAACTTGTTAAAGCAGGAGGTCTGGCCATGGAACTCGCGGATGACGTTCTCGTGGTTCTGGATGAGCATGGTGGGGATGATGTCCCACTTGGCAGAGTAATTGAAGAGCCTGAAGAAGGTGTTGGGCGTCTCCCAGTAGTTGGGCCGTGAGCTACCAGAGTTGATATCGGAAAACTTTCTGCCCTCGTACTCCAGTGTGAAATTCTCAAAGGCCAGCGTCTGGGTGAAGTCGAGCTTCTCCTGGGCTTCGGGGTCAGACTCGTCGCCGTCAAAGAGGCTCTCGCTGATGTCGACACCGTTGGCGGCCAGGGCAATGTCGAGGGTTTCGGCACCCGAACACATGGCGAACAGATAGCCGCCGCTGGCCGTGTACGCCTTGATGCGTTTGGCGACATCGAGCTTCATCTGCGAGACCTTGGCATAGCCGAATTGGTTGGCGGTGATCTCCTGAAGTTTAGCCTGCATCACCGCCGACTCACGCCTCAGGTACCGTCCATGCTGACCGGTGAAATCCTCGTGATGGAGATGCAGCCACTCGTAGCTGGCGAGGCTATCGCGCAGGATTTCTTCGTCGTAGATAATCCGGTAGGGGATCTCGGCATAGTCGAGTACGGCAATGACGGCGTCGGTATCGTCGTCGATCAGTTCGCTCTTCGGAGAGTAGACGCCAATCTTTGCGGCACGTTCAAGACGCACAAGGTTGGTGTTCGACGATGGCCGCCCCACATCCAGAAGAATGGTATTGACGGCCTCCGCGGTAAGTACTTCAAACGATACGCCGCGGATGGTGCACTCGCTTTCGAGTTCCTTCGTGTGATTTGCCAAAAAGCTCCCGCCCCGGTAATTCAGCAGCCATTCCACCGGCTCTTGCGTCTGCAGCAAGGAATACACCAGGCCATAGGCCTTCAGGTGGTTTCGCTGGCTGTCGTCCATAGGGATAAGAATGGACAGCGAGTAGCCGCGAAGACTAACCAGGAGAAGGACGATGAAGATGGAGTGCCGTACCACAGGTTGGCGGAATGATTACCGAAGGTAGCCATATCACGGATGAGGATCAATGATCCGCCAGAAAGACAAGTACAGTTCTTTCGAGTGGAAAATATCCAATATCCAACAACCAATATCGAATATCCAAAGGAGGGCTCCCTAAGGGTGGGTGTACCCCATTGGACATTGGATATTCGCTATTGGATATTGGAAATTTTAGAAACGGTGTGCGTTTAGGAGCACAGTTCTCTCGTGGGGAAAATATCCAATATCCAACAACCAATATCGAATATCCAAAGGAGGGCCCCCTAAGAGTGGGTGTACCCTATTGGACATTGGATATTAGCTATTGGATATTGGAAATTTTAGAAACGGTGTACGTTTAGGAGCACAGTTCTCTCGAGTGGAAAATATCCAATATCCAACGCCGAATATCCAATATCGAATCTAGTGATCCCTATTGGCTAGTTCCCTACCTCAATCCCCAATCCCTCAATCAGGTAAGGCGCCTCCTTGGAGAAATTCAGGGTAAACGTGCCGGCCATGCCATCGCTTGTGACCACCATTTTCACTGTTGATCCCGTCGTTTTCAATGAACTGATCTTTCCGCCGGCAAAGTCGTTGTGCAGGACTTCATACATCTTGGCCTTGCCTTCGATATTGCCCTCATGGGTGGTGGTTCCTTCAGCGGGACCCCCTGCAGCACCACCTTCGACTTGTTGGCGCATAGGCTTATCAATCAATGCTTTAGTGTAGTTGGTCTCAATGAATTTCTTCCATGCAGCAGGCTCATTCAGGTTGATCACGCGGTACATTTCACGGGCCCGGCCTTCGATGATTTTTTCCATGGAGTCCTGGGCGAATGCAGCAAATGTGGCGAGGAGTAGGAGGAATGTGAGGAGTTTTTTCATGTGTTTGGTTTTCGGTTGATGTTGGTTGTGCCGGTGCGATGCAGGCAGGTGCCGAAAAGTTTTGGCCCCAACACAAATCACGCAAAAAATCCCCTATATGGCTATTCCGGTTTGACTCTGTATCTTACCGCCGCACTAATTGTACTTCATGGCACAACCGAAGAGCCCAGCCAAGATTGGCTTATGGACAAGCACAGCATTGGTCGTTGGAAACATGGTAGGTTCGGGTGTATTCCTCTTGCCGGCAACACTCGCGGCGTACGGAGGCATCAGCCTCCTCGGCTGGATCGGCTCCTCGGTGGGAGCCATTTTTCTTGCCATGCTGTTCAGTCACCTGAGTAAGATTGTACCGAATGCCGTTGGCGGTCCGTATGCCTTCACGCGTATTGGCCTCGGCGATTTCGCCGCCTACATGGTAGCGTGGGGATACTGGTTCTCCATCTGGTGCACCAACGCCGCCATCGCTGTCACGTTCGTCAGTTACCTCACCGTCTTTTTCCCAATACTGGCCGTCAACAAGGTCTTGTCCGTTATCGTGGGTATCTCCGCGGTCTGGCTGCTCACCTGGGTGAACATCCAGGGTGTTAAGGAAGCGGGCAGGGTACAGCTCATCACGACCATCCTGAAACTAACCCCGCTGGTGCTTATTTCCATCGTGGGATTGTTCTACATCAAGCTGGGAAATTTCAGCCCTTTCAACGTGAGCGCCGAGTCCGATTTTGGCGCCGTTGCAGCCACCGCAACCCTCACTTTATTCGCTTACTTAGGTTTAGAAAGCGCTACGATACCATCGGGTGATATCATTGAGCCGGAGAAGACTATTCCGCGGGCAACCATGATCGGAACCCTGGTAACGATCGCTGTATACATCCTGGCCACCGTTGCCGTAATGGGAATGATCCCTTCGGTAGAGCTACAGAAATCCAATGCACCGTTCTCGGATGCCGCCGCCATTATCTGGGGCGACAGCGCTCGGTATTGGGTGGCTATCGGCGCAATCATCTCCACCTTCGGCGCACTGAACGGATGGATCCTGCTCCAGGGTCAGATTCCCTTCGCAGCCGCCAAAGACCGTATGTTCCCGGAGATATTCGGACGTGAAAACAAGAAGCATGCGCCCGTGATGGGCCTGGTCATCTCCAGCATCCTCATCACCGGTCTGATGCTCATGAACCTGTCGAAAGGACTGACCGAGATGTTCACCTTCATGATCTTGTTGACCACGATCATGGTGCTTGTTCCCTATCTCTTCTCTGCGGCGTCTTACGGTGTCATCATTCTGCAGAACCGTTTTTGGAAAAAGGAGTCCATCAGCAAGATCATCATCGCCGCGATGGCCTTCATCTATTCTGTGTGGGCCGTGGTTGGCTCAGGACAAGAGATCGTCTACTGGGGTTTTGTAGCCTTGCTCTGCGGCATTCCTTTTTACGTGTGGATGCGGCGTAAGCGTGACGACGATCATCACCATCCCAAACCACCACACTATTAGTCATGACCACCTGTCATTCTGAATACGCCAAACTCAAATCTGTCTTCCTGAAGGCTTCGAAAGATGCTTTCGTTGACGACACCATCATCGATCGTGACTGGAAGCGACTCAACTACCTCTCACGTCCCGACAAAGCCGGTGCGGAAACTGAATACACTGCCTTTGAGCAGATCATCCGAAGTTCGGGCGCCAAGGTCCATCACTTTCCTGCCGACAGCACCACGACGATGGACTCGATCTACTGCCGTGATGCGGCGATTGCCACGGATGGGGGCGTAATCCTCTGCAACATGGGCAAACCTGCCCGGGCTACCGAACCCGAAGCCCAAGCCAAGGCCTATGAAAAGGCCGGTATTTCGATTCTGGGGCGCATACAGGCACCTGGGAAGGTAGAGGGTGGAGATGTAGCCTGGCTAGACCCTAAGACCCTGGCTGTCGGGCATACGTACCGCACCAACCCTGCAGGAATCGAACAACTCACAGCCCTTTTGAAGCCACTGGGCGTAAATGTCGTTACCGTACCGCTTCCGCACTACAAGGGACCGTCGGATGTGTTCCACCTGATGTCCATTCTCAGCCCGGTTGATATCAACCTGGCTGTAGTCTATTCGCCTTTGATGCCCATCGCTTTCCGGGAGGACTTGCTCGACAGGGGATACTCGCTGATCGAGGTACCCGACGAAGAGTTTGACTCTATGGGCTGCAATGTGTTAGCCATTGCGCCGCGCGAGCTGGTGATGGTCAAGGGTAATCCCAAGACCAAAGCTCATCTGGTGCGTGCCGGTTGTAATGTGACTGAATTTGATGGTGCAGAGATCAGTGTGAAGGGGGGCGGGGGGCCGACGTGTATGACGAGGCCGATGGAGAGGGAGGGGTGAGGAGTTAGGAGTTAGGAGTTAGGAGTGAGGAGTGAGGAGTTAGAAGTGAGGAATAAGTAGTATGCTTGCTCCGGCCGGGCTAGATTAGATGCATGCAAAAGGTAAATACAGTTTTGCTCTCGTACGGCCTTTCAGGGAAGGTTTTTCATGCGCCGTTCATTGCGGTAAACGCTGGCTTCCGGTTGGTCGGGGCGTGGGAACGGTCGAAGAAGCAGATTGGCGTTGACTATCCCGGTGTCCGGAGCTATGGATCACTGGATGAAGTATTGAACGATCACGAGGTTGACCTCGTCGTCGTAAACACCCCCACGAATACCCATGCTGATTTCGCTTCCCGGGCGCTGCGGGCGGGAAAGCACGTCATCGTGGAGAAGGCCTTCACGACCAGCACCGATGAGGCAATGGCTGTAAGCCGGATAGCCACGGAAGTGGGGAAAAAATTGTCCGTGTTCCACAATCGTCGATATGACAGCGACTTCAAGACGGTGCGAAAGGTTATTGCGGACGGAGTCCTGGGTGACCTCGTTGAAGTTCAGATTGCTTATGAGCGATACAATCCCGTCCTCAGTCCGAAAGCCCATCGCGAAACACCGGGCCCGGGTGCCGGTAACCTGATGGATCTAGGGCCTCATTGTGTCGACCAAGCACTGACCCTTTTTGGGATGCCTGAAGCCATTTTCGCAGATGTGCGTGCTTGCAGGCCCGGTTCACAGGTGGATGACTACTTCGACATCCTGTTACACTACAGCAAACTTCGTGTGCGTTTGAAAAGCAGTTACCTCGTTCGGGAAATTGGCCCTGGATTTATCCTGCATGGCACAAAGGGTACCTTCCTCAAACGTCGAAGCGACGTGCAGGAGACGCAGTTGAAGCAAGGTATGAAGCCCGATGAGGCCGACTTTGGTATTGAACCACCTTCCTTGTACGGATTACTTCATACCGAAGTCGATGGCACTGTGAAGCGTGAAACGATTCACAGTCTTCCGGGAAATTATGGCGGATATTATGACGCGATGCTTGCGGCGATTCAGAAAAACGCCCCGGTTCCGGTATCTCCCGAAGAAGCCACTAGCGTGATGCGAATACTGGACACGGCAATGGAAAGCCATCGCCGGAAGGCGGTCGTGCAACTTTAGCGATACAGGGATTAGTTCCTTCTCGCCTCTTGCAGTGTGATCATCCTCTCGGATTCCTCATCCCACAATTTCAGGCGGAAGCATTTGTATACGTCGATGGGGTTCCATGACGTCGTCTTCACATCATTCAATTCCGGCATGCTTTCCATAGCCTCTCTCAGGCGATAGAAGGGAATGCGCGAATTGATATGGTGCACGTGGTGGTAGCCGATATTGGCTGTAAACCAGCGCATTACAGGGCTCATGACCATGTAGCTGGTTGAAGAAAGTGCTGCTCCGGCGTACGTCCAGTCGGGATTCTCTTTGAACTTGGCGTCAGGAAAGTTGTGCTGACAGTAAAAGAGGTAGGAGCCAAGTCCCGCCATAATGAAGATGGGGAGGAACCAGGTAAGCAGGTACACGGTGAACCCAAAGAAGTACCAGATCACGGCAGCGACAGCAACATGAAACAGGATAGCTGCCAGCGAATCCATATGCTTGCGGGGGCTCTGGATGAATGACTTCAGGTTAAGCCAATAGATAAACAGCGTAAAGTATCCGAAGATAATGGTGAGCGGATGACGATTGATCAGGTACAGGCGGCGCTGGCCCTTCGTCAGTGTGAGGTACCGGCTTTTGCTGATGGTCGGGTAGGAGCCAATGCCCGACATGGTGAGCTTGGAGTTGTTGTTGTGATGATGCTCGTGCGACCGCACCCAGATTTGTTCCGGGGCAAGAACGTATACGCCCACCAACTTCATGAGCAGGCTGGCGGCCGGTGAGTTCAGGAGGATGGCCCGGTGGCGGTAATCGTGATAAATGACAAACAAACGCACATACAGCAGGCCGCAAATAACGCTAGCGGCAAGCCGGGCGGCGAGGGGGACTTCTGTAAAGAAACAGAGGGTCAGCAGGCCGGCGATGAGCACGATGGTGATGAGGAATTCAAACCAGCTTTTGGCTCTGTTTTCGCCAATAAACTGTTTGCTAGCCGCTAGAAGTTCTTTTTCCGTTCGTTGCATGAATGAAATAACATACAAAGATAGCAAAAGTTACGCCGTCGTAGGACGGGGGTGCTTCCAACGTTTGTGCGACCAAAGCCATATGACAGGACTTTCGGTGATATCCTTCTCTAAGCGGCGGGTAAACACTTCGGATATTTCATTCTCCTGGGTTTTTTTCGGCTCATCGAAAAGAACCTCCGGGGTGATGGTGTAGTAGCCGCGTTTTGGCCGCTCGGTATGCAGGTAAACGACCGGGTAGTTGAACTTGATCGCCAGTTTTTCGGCACCGGTAAAAACAGAAGTATCCTGATTCAGGAAGGTGGTCCAGTATGCATTGACAGGCGCGGCCTGGTCTGCAACAAATGCCGTGGCCGTAATACGGTTGCGATTGGCGACCATGGCCCGAAGTGTTTGGGTGACGGGAACGATTTCCGTACCGAACCGGGTGCGCCAGCTCGTCATCATGTTGTCGAAATAGGGCTGTGTGAGCGGGCGAAAAATCACGACAAGTTGATAGTTTGTATTCAACGTAATGCAGGGTCCCATCCACTCCCAGTTGCCGTAATGCCCCAGTACGAGAATGATGCTTTGCTTCTTTTCAAACAATGCTTGCAATCGCTCGGGATGAATGAGCGTCACCCGCTTGCGGTTTTCCTCCTCCGACATGTTCATGGTCTTGAACGTCTCCACGGTAAGGTCGCACATGTAGTGATAATACGCCCGGGTCAGTTTCTGTATTTCCGCCTCCGTCTTTTCCGGAAAGGACTTTCGGAGGTTTGTCTGAATGACTTGCTTCCTGTACCCAACGGTGCGGATCAGAAAGGCGAAGAAGTCGCTCATGGCATAGAGCAGTGGAAAAGGCAGCGAGGCAACCAGGTAGATGAAAGGGTAGGCGATATAGTAGGACAAGGCCTGCATGCCGTGAAATTTTGGCAAAAATAGGACAAGGCGACGCCTGGACCAAGGACTGGCGGCATCACGGTATTTTTTCAGTATATTCAACCTAACAACCAACGTACCAACTCCATGCAGTTTCACCCAAACGAGCTCTTTCTCATCTACGACCCTACGTCGAACGTGGGTCGGCAGACAAAGGCCATGGCATTGGACCTTTGCAGTCACATCAACGAAGTGGACGTCGTTCACGAAAAATTCTCGCCCACGTATTGGCGTGAGGTTTTGACCATGCTGGGACTTCATCCCAAGGAATTGCTCGATGAATCGCTCCCGGATTATAAAAAAGCCGGCGACAACGACTATACGATGGACGGCTGGCTGAATGTGTTGGTGCAGAACGGCAGTTTCGTCAAGTACCCCATTGTTATTTTCGGTCAGTCCGCCGTGCTCTGCAAGACGCCCACCGACATCATGAAACTGAAAAGTAAACCCGCAGGCAAGACCATGCCGCACCTGAAGAACTACCAGTAAATCGATTCACGTTTTTCCTATGACCTCGATCAGCCGAAGAAATTTCAATCGACTCGCTACGGCTATGACCCTGGCGCCGCTCGTTTCCTTCCACAAGTCCATTGCCAGAACACTGGAATCAACAGAGGCCGATCGATGGCCGGGATACTCCCGGGCGATCGTCATTGACTTCCTCGCCAGTCCCGGACCTTTCAATACATCGGAGCGGTTCACTACACTATCTCCTGAAATGGTGTCCAATGCGATAGCTTCCGGAATCACAGCGGTGAATCTAACCGTCGGTGGTGGTGGAACGGTTGAAGACAACTTCAGTCGCATCGCCATGTGGGAACGCGAAGTTGCCGCGCACCCGGAGGCGTTGATGCGGGTCCGATCCGTTGCCGACTTGCAGATCGCCAAGCAGCAGAAGAAACTCGGACTCATCTATGGCTTCCAGGATGCTTCCGTTCTGGGTTCGGACCTGTCGCGTGTTGAATTGTTCAGCAGTTTTGGTGTGAAGATTATTCAGCTGACTTACAATGTCAGGAACCTCATCGGGGATGGGTGTCTTGAATCTGCCAACGGAGGGCTGAGCACCCTCGGCCGGCAATTGGTTCAGGAGTTGAATGCAAAGCGCGTGCTCATCGATCTTTCACACTGTGGCCAGCAGACGACGGCCGATGGTATCCGTGAATCGAAACAGCCGGTGGCGATCACACATTCCGGTTGTTCCGCAGTCGCCCAGCGCCCAAGAAACAAGCGCGACGAAGAGTTGAAAGCCATGGCCAACAAGGGTGGTGTGATCGGGATTTACATGATGCCTTTCCTCACCATGGGTACGCAGACTTCCGATCAGGATGTGGTGAAACATATCGAGCATGCCGTGAATGTGTGTGGTGAAGATCATGTCGGCATCGGAAGTGATTTATCCATTACGCCGCACCAGGTGACCGACGCCTACAAGAAGGCTCACGCCGAGTTCGTTGCCGGACGCCAGCGGCAGGGTATAGCCGCGCCGGGAGAAGATCCCAATGTTTACATGTTTGTTCCCGAGCTCAACGCCCCCAACCGGCTCGAACTCATTGCCGAGCGACTCCTGAAGCGCGGGCATACAGAAGCGAGGGTGGAGAAGATCATTGGTGGGAACTCGGTGAGGTTGCTGAAAGAGGTGTGGGGCTGACACACTCCAGGATTTCTTCATGAAATCTTCGGTGTATGTTTTTATCTTACAGCCATGATCCAAATGACTTTTCTCCAGGGCACACCGACGATTGTGCTTGCCTTGATTCTTTTTATACTCCTGATCGTTTTCTTTATTATCGGTCATCGTGTTCGCGCCTATCAGGTGCTCAAGAATCCGGAACTTGAACGATCTGATTTAGGAACGATCAATGGCATGTTGCTGGGACTTCTGGGCCTGCTCTTGGCCTTCACATTCAGCATGTCCAATTCCAGGTATGATACGCGTCGGGCATTGGTTATCGAGGAAGCCAACAGCATCGGTACTGTGATCCTGCGCACGGATGTCTATCCCGATAGTATGCGCACGATACTCCGACAGTCTTTGCGCGAGTATGTCGAGGCCCGTATAGCGTTTTATCAGGTCGGCATGGACATGCAGAAGGTATACCGGAACTACTACAAAGCCGATTCTGTCGGGCAGGCTGTTTGGAAAACTGTAGCCAACTATGCCAAGGTTGATGATATTACTACGAGAACATCCGAAATGATTCCCGCTTTAAATGCCATGATTGATATCACCACCACGCGCCGTGCAGCTGGCGAGGCGACCATACCGGACTCGATCATGTACTTTCTCTTTTCACTTTGTTTGGGCTCAGCGTTCCTTCTCGGTTATGATCACAAGGGCCCCATGAACTGGGTCATCGTGATCGGCTTTGGCATTATGTTGTCATCCGTTGTGTTTACCGTCATGGATCTTGATCGCCCTCGATCGGGACTCATCAGAATGGATATCCCCAATCAACGGATTGTCGACCTGCGGGGCATGTTCGAATAACAGGTCTTTGATATACTGTACGCTGGGGGATTCATTACCGCCCAATCATGGACGATTTTGAAACTTACCGTGGGAATATTCGTGTACTTTCGTCGAACAAAAACCTAAAAACCTATGAAACGAACTTTGACGTTTGGCCTCCTGCTTGTTGGCCTATTGTCGGCAAGTACTTCTTATGCGCAAATGACCCTTCCTCCGGGGGGTGCCAACCAGCGAAGTGAAGTGTCCCAGTATATGGGCCTTGTGAAAGTGACCATCAACTACAGCAGCCCGGATGTGGCCGGTCGCGAGATTTGGGGAAAGCTGGTACCGTATGGACTGGCCAATCTGAATTTCGGCAAGAGTACGGAGCAGAACCCATCGCCTTGGCGTGCGGGTGCCAATGAGAACACGACCATTACGTTTTCGCACGATGTACAGGTTGAAGGGAAGCCTTTGAAGGCAGGAACCTACGGACTGCATATGATTCCTGGTCCGGAAGACTGGGTGGTTATCTTTTCAAATAATGCTTCTTCGTGGGGTAGCTACTCCTATGTTCCCGCCGAGGACGCCTTGCGTGTTACCGTGAAGGGTAAAGTCTGCGATGAATTCAATGAGTTTCTAACATTCGATTTTGTCAACCGCATGCAAAACGCATGTACAGCCCGGCTGAAATGGGAGAAGATGCAGATCCCGTTCGGCATCACTGTTCCCAATGGAGACGATCTCTATGTCCAGAAGATCCGTGAGGAAATGGCTGGTCCGAAGAGCTTTAACTGGCTGAATGTTGTGTCCGCAGTCAACTTCTGTGCATCCAAGAAATTGAACCTTGAAGAAGCGCTGGGTTGGGCACAGTCGCTGATCGATCGCAATGTGAAGTATTTTGCGATCTATAATGCCAAGGCGAACGTGCTGGTGGCTATAGGCAAGCAGGGTGATGCCGATGCGACGATGAAGGAAGCCATCAATCTCCCGGATGCCAATGCTGGACAGATCGTCACCTACGGCCGTTCGCTCATCACGGCAAAGCGTGAGAAGGAGGCGATGCCTGTATTTGAATTAGCCCTCAAGCGTTACCCAACCAATTCTACAGCAATTATGGGTATGTCAAGGGGTTACTCTGCTACAGGTGATTCAAAGAAAGCACTGAAATTTGCCCAGGATGCCTTGAAAGTGGAGACTACGCCCAACGGAAAAGCCGCGATAGAGGGGATGATCAAGAAGCTTGAGAAGGGAGAGCCAATTAACTGATGGTTGCCACAGATTACACAGATTATCACTGATTATGCAGGCGGCTCATTCGAGCCGATTCGTGCCATTCGTGGCAAACCAATCTGTGCAAATCTGTGTAATCTGTGGCTAAACCATTTTCAGTTCACATTAGGTCATGTCGGCCAGTTTTGGTATATTTGTGGAGTTTTTGACAGAATCATTCCGAATTGGAGAAGCATTTTCGCTCGTTGCCGATCGTTTCCCTCACTTTCTCAATTATTTTGACTTAAACAAAGGCCTTGGGCTTTCGTTGTAACAATGCCCTTGTGACCATCCTCAACCGGTTTCCGCGCTCCGGGTGAACGAAAATGACAGATTGTTGTTATGCGTGGGTGACCTAAACCTGGTATATGGCAAAATCGAACAACGCATTCATTAAAAAGCAGAAAGAGGCGTTACGTAAGAAGAAGCGGCAGGAAAAGGAAGAAAAAAGAGAAGAACGCAAAAAGAATTCAAAAGGAGGAGCGTTGGAAGATATGCTAGTGTACGTTGACGAATACGGCAATTTTACTTCAGAACCGCCTAAAAATTTCCCTCTCGGGGGATCAGTTAATAAATCAAACAATAAATAATCAGTACCATGAAAGAAGGAACAGTGAAATTTTTCAACAATGAAAAAGGATTTGGATTCATCAAGCCGTCGGATTCTTCCGAGGACCTGTTTGTACACAAGTCAGGCCTTATTGATGAGATCCGTGAAAACGACCGCGTAAAATTTGACGTGGAGCGTGGCAAAAAAGGCATGAATGCCGTTCGTGTTGAAGTAATTCAATAAACCGACTCTGCACAGCAAGTAAACAGATGAGGAAAATAACGTTCGATGCGAAAGGATCTTCTTTTTTCAATACTTTAAAGGAAAAGGTAGATCGCTATTTTTCCGAGCAGCAGCTGGACCCCACGGGGAGCCGGAAGTTGTACGTGAAGAGCAGCATCCTGGTCGTGTCGGCGTTGTCCCTGTACTGTTTACTTGTTTTTTTTAATCTCCCTATTGTACTCGCCATCGGAGCCTGCGCGCTCCTCGGCTTTAACCTCGCCGCCATCGGCTTCAACATCATGCACGAGGGAGGCCATCAAAGCTTCTCCCGCTATCCCTGGCTCAACAGCCTGTCAGCCTATTTCCTCAATGTACTGGGTGGCAACACCTACTACTGGAAAATCAAACACAACATCAACCACCACACCTACACGAATATCGAAGGTGCGGATTCCGACATCGACGTCAAACCGTTTATGCGCCTGCACGGCGAACAGCCCCGCCTGGCCATGCACCGCTTCCAGCATATCTATTGGGTGGTCCTCTACGGTCTGTCGTACATCGCCTGGGTTTTTAAAGATGACTTCGTCAAGTATTTCTCCGGCCGCGTTTCACCTCATATGCCGAAGAAACAACTGAGTGTGAAAGAGCACATCATTTTCTGGGCTACGAAAATATTCTACGTGAGCGTTTACCTCGTCATTCCGATCATGATGGTGGGTGTCCTGAAGGCCCTCATCGGCTTCCTGATTGTCACCGTCGTCTGCGGCCTCTTCATTGCCATCGTATTCCAGCTGGCACACACTGTGGGAGGAACGGAGTTTGTCATGCCGGATAATTCCGCGGGCAATGTCGGAGAGGAGTGGGCCGTCCACCAGGTAAACGTGACGTCCAACTTCGCCACACGGAGCAAATTACTGACGTGGTTGCTGGGAGGTCTAAACTTCCAGATCGAACATCACCTTTTTCCACGCGTCAGTCACATCCATTACCCCCAGATCAGCAAACTTGTTCGCGAGACCTGCCGGGAGTACAACATCATTTACAATGAATACCCGACCATGATTCGGGCGTTCTTCGCGCACGTGCTCTTTCTACGGAAGATGGGCACAGCGTAAATCAAAACAGTCGGGTACGAAATCAGTAACCATCCTTACAACAGCGAATGAGGCAACTAAAAATTGTTAAGCAGATCACGAACCGCGAAAGCGAGTCACTCGATAAATATTTGACCGAGATTGGTAAGGTCGATTTGATTACATCGGAACAGGAAGTAGAACTTGCCAAGCGTATACGTGCGGGCGACACCGTAGCCTTGGAAAAACTGGCGCTGGCCAACCTGCGCTTTGTCGTATCGGTAGCCAAGCAGTACCAGAACAATGGCATGTCGCTCGGCGACTTGATCAATGAAGGCAACGTAGGCCTCATCAAGGCGGCTTCCCGTTTTGACGAAACCCGCGGTTTTAAATTCATCTCCTACGCAGTGTGGTGGATTCGTCAGTCCATTATGCAGGCGCTGGCCGAACAGTCGCGCATTGTTCGCCTTCCGCTGAATCGCGTGGGCTCACTCAACAAGATCAACCGTGCTTTCTCCGAACTGGAGCAGAAGTTCCAGCGTGAACCGTCGGCCGAGGAACTCGCGGATGTGCTGAAAATTACCACTGAAGAGATCGCGAACAACCTCCGTATCTCGGGACGCCACGTCTCCGTCGACGCACCGTTTGTGCAGGGCGAAGAGAACAGCCTTCTCGATGTGCTGGAAAACAACAACTCCGAGAACCCTGATTCTCACCTGATGGCCGACAGCCTGCGTCGTGAAGTGAGCCTTGCGCTTGCCACACTGCCGCAACGCGAGTCGGACGTGATGGCCCTGTACTTTGGCTTGAACGGTCAGCAGGCACTGACACTGGAAGAGATCGGCGACAAGTTTGACCTTACCCGCGAACGGGTTCGTCAGATCAAGGAGAAAGCTACGCGTCGTCTGCGAACGAACCTGCGCACGAAGATGCTGAAGGCGTACCTGGGATAGCTTTTTTTTACATTCTGCATTTTAGTTTTTTCCTGGCCTGGAAGGGCAAAGGCAAAATGAAAAATGGCCAATGTAAAATGTAAACGTTGTCAAAGGTGATGCCCCAATTCACCGAGCTATTTCTTTTCATAGATCACGGTACCATCAAATACCGTCATGACAACGTGCGTTGAAGCAATGCGCATGGGGTCGATGGTGAACAGATCATCCGACAACACAACCATGTCAGCAAGCATTCCCGCCTTTATTTGTCCCTTCGTGTCTTCCTCAAAGGAAGCATAGGCTCCTGTTCGTGTGTAGGCGATCAAGGCTTCAGCAATATCAATTCTTTGTTCTGCCACCCAGGCATCGGCCGGGAATCCTTCAGGTGTTCTCCGGTTGACGGCGACATGGAGGCCGCGGATAGGATTGATGTCGATGCAAGCAGGCCAGTCACTGCTATAGACGAGTTTGGCTCCTGCGTCGAGCATGGACTTCCAGGCAAATGACCACGGCATGCGTTCGGGGCCGATAGCCTTCTGCCAAACGCCCATGGTGCCGGGATCAGCGTGAATAGGTTCCATCGAGGGCATGACACCCAGGCTTGCGAAGCGCGGTATGTCGTCAGGAGAGATCGTCTCAATGTGTTCAACACGGTTTCTTCTTGGCCTTGGTCCATTTTCTTTTTGTGCTGCTTCATAGGCGTTCAACGCCTCACGCACCGCCAAGTCGCCAATAGCATGGGTTTGAAGGCGAAATCCGTCCTTGTCCAGGACGGTGACCAACCTTTTGTAGTCAGCGAGAGGAATGGCGAAGTCGCCGGAACCAGGTGAGTCATGGTATGGCTTCAGCATGGCGGCCGTGTGCGATTCGATGACTCCGTCAAGCATAAATTTTATGGCGTCCGCACGAACCAGCGGGTTGTCTGCAAGTTGCTTTCGCATGTCGCGATAGGCAGCGATTTCATCTTCCGGCGTGGTCGCTTCCACCGACAATGCGGCGATGTAACGAAGGGAGAGTTCATTCTTGTGCTGGAGTTCCACATAAAGGGAAATTTCGTCAACGGTTCCACTGGCATTTTGGATGCTGGTGATGCCAAGGCTATTGGCCAATTTCAGTCCGGCGCGCAGAGCCGCCAGCTTTTCTTCCCGGGAAGGTTTCGGAATAACGCTTGCCACGAGACCCATGGCATCTTCCAGTAAAGCACCTGTAAGATTTCCTTTTGCGTCGAGGACAACCTCTCCAAAACCGGCTGGCTTCGATTGGGCTGTAACACCCGCCAGCTCCAACGCTTTTGCATTGGCCCATGCACTGTGACCGTCATAGGCTTTGATAAAAACAGGCCGGTCGGTGATCATTCCTGCAAGGACTTCCGCTGAAGGCATTCCGGAAGGGAACCACGTGTACTGCCAGCCGCGACCGGTGATCCATGTTTTCTCCGGATGCTCCGTTGCAAAACGAGCGACGGCTGAGACGATCTCAGCACCGTTCATTGCGCCGGTCAGATCCACTTCGAAAAGCTCGAGTGATCCCCCCAGAAAGTGAATATGCGTATCATTGAATCCCGGGATCACCAGCTTTCCCTGCAGGTCGATCACCTTGGTCGAGGAGCCGACAAGTCCCCGGATGTCTTCCGTTG